>WJKA01000132.1 GCA_014729375.1 Chitinivibrionales bacterium | reverse complement strand
GGGTGATGCAGGCAACAGCAGGTGATGCTTTTTCAACCCTTCAATATCCCGAAGCATATCCCGGGCCTTTGCATCAATGGAATCCGGGGTGAAGTAGCGTTCCTTTTTCATTCGATTTCCTCGATTGCCCGGATCATCCGCACCGCGTCGCGAAGCGGTTTGGGCTCATGAGTGCGGATCCACGAAACCCCGTGCTGCCAGGCCCAGATCTCGACCGCCAGTGTGCCGATCCCCCTTTCATTTAGCCGCCGGTCCAGTATCGCCCCGATAAATGACTTGCGTGACGCAGACAGGTATAGTTTACATCCGTATTTTTTCAGTTGATCGATATGTCGCAGCACCATCAGGCTGGGCTCCGGGTTCCCTCCCAGAAACAATCCCATACCCGGATCGAGAAGTATCCGCTCTCGGGGAATGCCGGCTGAATTCAGAGATCTCAATTGTTCGGTGAAGAATTCGTCCAGTTCTTCCAGGATTATGGCGTGATCCCGAACCGTGCGCTCCGCATGCGGTCCCCGGTTGCGGGCAAACATGATCACCACCGGCAAATCTGCCTTTCTTATCACATCTACAGCGGCGGGGTCTCTGAGGCCGGTAATATCGTTGATCATGTCCACGCCCTGGGATATGGCATATTCCATTACCTTCGGCTTGTAGGTATCCACCGAGCATGCGATCCCAAGCTCCTTGAAAGCCCCAATCACCGGAGCCAGCCGTTCGATCTCCTGTTCGGCTATTATCTTTTCACCGTCCGGATTGGAGGATTCCGCCCCGATATCCACCATGTCCGCACCGTCGGCGATGAGCCGCCTGCCCTGCTCTATGGCCACGGTGGTATCGAGGTAACGGTTGCCATCCGAAAAGGAATCGGGGGTGATATTCAGGATGCCGGCGATTTTCAATTCGGATAAACAATTCATTCCTTACGCTCTTCTTGCGAGTTGAAACGCTTCTGCTTCACGATCTGTTTCGTCAAGCAACATGGCAAGGCTGTGGTATACATCCAGAAACTCGGGGGATTCTTTAACAAGCTGACGATAACCACGTTCAGTTTTGGTGATATTCCCTTTCGTGCCGCTATTGCACAGGTCTACGAGGTCATAAAACCGTTCGTACTCTACCTGGCTCAACCCTGGACATTCAAATTCCCACTCGTTTTCAATCCGATGGACTAATCGTATATGCGGTATATGAGGGTTTTTTTTCTTCTGAGGCAAGTCGTTTACTCCTTTGACAAGTTCACGGTCACTTTTTGCTCTGTCGGAGCCCCGTGATTCCCGCATAGGTAGTGCAATCGCAGTAAGTGCAGTTCATCGTAACTTATCTGCCCTTCAAGGGCATCTGAAACGGGCTTCAATTGTTCGGTACCAAATCGTTCAAATGCCTCCAGAACCTTTTGCTGTTTATCCGCCGGAAGTTCGGACTGAGATGAGAATTCATTACCATGCCGTAGAGAATTACCCTCTTTAATATATTTGTACAGATGATTAACGACAGTGGACCGCTTAACGTTGTACTCTCCCATAAGTTGTCCTAAAGACTTGCCGGAATTGAATTCTTCGCCGATGGTGACGTACCGTTTTTTGGTGGTTGATCCGGATCTCTTAGCATCCGGTATTATGGGCTGTTTAAGCCTTGCCTCGATCCCGTGTTCGGTACAATAGCCACGAATGAGGTCCAGAAACAACCCGCCGTATTTTTCCAGCTTCACCGAACCCACCCCGTGCAATTGAAGCAGGGCGTCCAACGACTGAGGATAAAAGGTGGCCATCTCGATCAGAGTTTTATCGGGGAAAACAGCATACGGCGGAATTCCCGTTTCATCGGCAAGCATTTTGCGTTTTTGCCGCAGTATTTCGAAAAGCGCGCTATCGGTCGAACCGCTGAACATTTGGCTTTTTGTGTCAGCGGTATCCTTTCGCTCCGCCAATTTTGCCCAGACCTGTTCCTCCTTTTTGAGCACCTTGATTCCCTGCGGCGTGAGTACCAGGCTGCCATATTGGGAATCCTGCGTCAGAAGTCCCTTTTGAATGAACTGCCGGGAAAGATGGTGCCACTGCTTTTTGGAAAATGCCTTTCCGGCTTCATAGGCTTCAAGTTCATGGTGACCGAACTGAGTTATTCTCTGTGAGCGGGAACCGCGAAGGATATCGATAATATGCCCGGCGCCAAACCGTTGACCGGTCTTGTTGACACACCACAAGAAGCGACGGGCCATAAGCGTTACATCCATTAACGCCTGTTGTTCGCCGGTGCAGTTATCGCACATTTCGCAATCCGTTTCAACGGGTTCCTCCCCGAAATATCGGAGCAGCGACACCCGCCGGCATTGATCGGATTCGACCAATCCCACCAGCGCGTTCAACTGTATACTGGCGATTCGTTGCTCGCCGGGCTCCTTTTGTCTAATGAAATACTGTATTTTCTGAATATCGGCATAGCTGAACAGCAATAGACAATGGGCCGTTAAGCCGTCCCTGCCGGCACGGCCGATCTGCTGGTAATAACTTTCGATGTTACCGGGCAGATCGTGATGCACGATGAAACGGATATTGGGCTTGTTGATCCCCATACCGAAGGCGATGGTGGCAACTATAATCTGAGTATTATCGCGGATGAAACTCTCCTGATTTTCGCGCCGTTCGTTGTCCGCCAATCCGGCATGATAGGGCCTGACCGAG
>WJKA01000131.1 GCA_014729375.1 Chitinivibrionales bacterium | reverse complement strand
TGCTATTACAGCATCGCCGACCCTGCGGATCGATAACACTGTATTCGATGAGGAAATACAGATGCTTCGCCTTGCCGGCCGTCAATGCGACGATTTTCCGGAATCGTCAAAATATTGCGACTCGGTTCCCGCGTGCCTTGATGACGGTGATTGCAGGAAAAAAGGGAAAATCGGGTTGTGCAAAAAAGATAGCTCAGGTGCTCGATGCGTCTATTCGGATGCCCGGGAATGTACGATGACCGTTATCCGCGAACCATCAACCATCAATCATCCCGAGCGCGAGGTAATCAGGGCAACGATCGATATGTTCCCCGGCGTAATTGTCGATTCCGTTGATTGCTATTCGGACCGGGGTAAGGCGTTCCGCTCCCGACTTTCAATAACTGCTCTTCCGTTCTATTTGTTTGGCCCGGAATTAAAAAAAACAAAAAATTATGAGAAAGTCAGAGAGCGACTTGTAAAAATCCCGCAGGGATTTACCTTTGATGATAACACCGTGCCGGGCAACTATTTTCCTGAACGCCCCCTGAAAAAAAACGAGCTTGCCGTGCTTGTCGATCCGGTTTTTCCGGAGCTTGAAAAAGTCTGGAGTATTGCCGAAGCGGCAATGGAAAATAGCGCCGGCGTAAAAATTCTTCCGTTGATTTATGCCGATCCCTCCACTGAAAATCCAATGGATTCCCGGGACAGGCTTCGCAACGAAGAGGCCGATCGCTGGTTGTATATCAGCATGGCTTTTTCGAATCAGTACCGGTCATATATTGCCCGGTATTCACGAAAACCGGGATCAAGCTACTGGTTTATGGTGCTTGACAGTGCGGGCATACCATTCCGGAGGTTTCTAAAAGAAATCCAGAAACCATCCTCACGGCTCAGCAAACACTGGGAAAAAATCTCATCACTATCCATCCGGGAGCCGGTGGCCCTACTCAGAGAAAATCGCGAGTTGATTAATGCTGGCAACGAAAAAGAACTGAAACGAATCTTGCTAACTGTCTGCCAATAAGGTACAATATTTATTGTCTGTTCAGAAATCAATCCATTTCTGAAATATTTCTGTGCACACAGGATGAGAACGTTTTTCGCTGGATTTGAATGTAATGAAACAATTATTAGGTATACTTCTGTTTATTCTGCCGCTTGCCGCCGCTGCCTTTGGACAGAAAGAGATTGTGGAGCAACATGCTTTTGTAAACGAATTCCACGGAAGCGCAAAATGCAGGCTTCCCGGACAGAAAACCCTGTCACCGGTTTCAAAAGGAATGCGTTTGAACATGGGCACCGGGTTGATAACGCCGGCCAACGCCACGGTGGAAATAAACTTTGAATCGGGAGTTACCGCAGTACTGGGCGAAAGAAGCGCGATGGTGCTTTCCAAACTTCTGGAAAATCAGGAGTTGAAAGCGATGCGCACGCGCCTGAGCCTTTCAAAAGGGCATCTCTGGATAGAAATGCCCTCATACGGTGATACAAAGGGATGGTTTGATATTGAGACAGACAACGCACTTGTCTATGTGCGCAAATGTGTAGTGAAAGTGTTTATTGAAGAAGATAAGACATATGTCGATGTTTTCCGGGGTGCGGCAAAGGTCAGGGAGAAGAAAACCGGCGCGGAGAAAGTGATTCCTCCCGGCAAGCGGGGCATTGCTCACACCGGCAAGCCGTCGGTCGAGCTTGTTCAGCAAAAGAAGCGACTTGAAAACATTCCCCGGGGCCTTTCAGAGTTTTCCAAACAGTATTCCACCTCTCCGCTTCCTGAAGAGATACCGCTTTCAATAGCCATGCTCAGCGTTCATTCAAATGTTGCATCGAAACAGGACCTTGTATCGGTGTCGAATTATATCGCCTCAGAGCTTGACAAAGTCTCGGAGATTGATGTGGTTTTTCTTGACGATGTCAAGGCTATCCTGCGGGCTGAAGGGCAGGGGAAAATTCTTGAATGCCATACCGATTCCTGTTTGTCCAGGATTGGCTCGGTTCTCGGCGTGGATCTGGTTGTGGTCGGTGATATCGGCGCGCTCGGGAGCCGGTATGTATTTAACTTGACGCTTATCGATGTCTTGCGTGATAAGGTGCAGAACAGGGTAAGTGAGGTAGTTGTTGATGATGTCGGACTTATACTGGACAAGATTCCCGCTGCGATTAATGCACTGGTCCCGAATGATTTAAAGAAGGATTTTAAAAAGCCGGTATATGATACGGACTCGTCGGGAACGAAACCTCCCGAAGGAGTTACCGTACCGCAGGGGATGGCATATATTCCCGGGGGGAAGTTTGAAATGGGATGCACCGCCGGTGCAGGTGATGCAGATGAATATCCCGTGCATACGGTGAAAATTGACGCGTTCTTAATTGATAAGTATGAGGTAACCAAGGCATCGTTCGAGCGGGTTATGGGATACAGCACATCGACCATACGGGGATGCTCCATGTGTCCGATTGATAATGTCTCGTGGTATGAGGCCGATGAGTATTGTCGCAAAATAAATAGGCGGCTTCCTACCGAGGCGGAGTGGGAATATGCCTGTCGCGCAGGAACTAAAACCGCGTTTAGTTTCGGCAATACGATTTCGAGTGATATGGCAAATTTTGACGGCCGGAAACCGTTCGGCGGGGCCTCTGTCGGTGCATTTCGCAATAAACTCATTCCGACCGGCACATTCGAGTCGAATGAGTGGGGGTTGTATGATATGCACGGCAATGTCTGGGAATGGTGCAGCGACTGGTACGAGCGCAACTATTATAAAAACACCGGCCCGGACAATCCAGAAGGCCCTGAAGACGGCAAGCTCAAAGTCATGCGCGGGGGTGGGTGGATCAGTGACGGGGCATCATGCCGCTCGGCAAACCGTATCGGTTACGACCCGTCGGTGAGGATGAATATTTTCGGTGTTCGCTGCGCAAAGGATATAGACTGACTGCGTGCGTACAGGTTCGCAATCCAAATTGCAGCACGAGGGCGTATTTCGCGAGACGAAGAACGAAACAGGAACGAATGGCGACCAGAGGTTGCGGGATGGAGCCTCGGGCGAAATGACAACTTATCGCGACTTGCTGTACCCCAGTCCTCCCCAGAGAGAAATGGCATGAACGTGGCAACTGTGAAGGCAGAGGCCGCAGCCGATACATTTTTCTTTATTGACCACATGCCGTTCCCCTTTTTCACCCGTAATTGCGCCCTTGACCGGGCAGACAGTGATACATTCACCGCATCCGTCACACTGCGGACCGATATTTACCTTCGGGCGGGCCCGTACCAGGTCAACAAAGCATTTCTGCGGGCATTTATTGGCATCATGAACAAAATTTTCATTTTGTGAATAATCCATCCGGGGAAGATTGTCGGCCATCTTGATTGCACCCGAAGGTGTCGCTTTTACACAAAGAGTACATGCGGTGCAGCCGACCGAGCAATATTTCTTCACTTTCGCACCGCGATCGTGATTGTTGCAGCCAAGATAAATTTTATGAATCCGGGGGACCAACTCGATAATGTTTCGTGGGCATGCTGTAACGCATTTACCGCAGCCGGTGCATTTTTCAGACTTAACAACTGCGACACGGTTATCG
>WJKA01000130.1 GCA_014729375.1 Chitinivibrionales bacterium | reverse complement strand
GCACCGAACTCATGCAAGAAGATGTTTCTCATCAGGAGACCCGCGACCTGGTCGATTATATCATCGACCGCACCGACCGTCTTCATAAAAAAGGCATGCCGACCGAGGTATTGACAGTCGACAACCATTGCGACGGCATTTATCTGTATCTGCGCATGGTAAGAGAAAACAACCCCCGCGCCGATGCGGTTATGGAGCTTTTAAAAATGAACGGCGGCAACAGCAGCGGTGTCGGGATCGGCTGCGTAAGCTGGGACGGCAGCGTGCATGCGGACCAGTTCTGGCGACATTATACATTCGGGAATGTGCTGAATCGGCCGTTCAGTGAAATCTGGACCGACAGGTCGGACCCGGTCATGGCCGGCCTCAAAGAAAAGAAGAAACATGTTAAAGGGCGATGTGCGAAATGTAAATACCTCGATGTGTGCGGCGGCAATTTCAGGGTCAGGGCCGAAGCGGTATACGGCGACATCTGGGCCCAGGAACCCGCCTGTTATCTCACCGACAAAGAAATTGGACTGGAGTAAATCTATGGAATTCCCTCTTGTCAGAAAACGACGGCTCCGGAGGACCGAAACGATCCGGCGGATGGTGCGGGAGACGAAACTCTCGGTCGATGACCTGGTCGCTCCGCTGTTCATTGTTCCCGGATCAAATATAAAAAAACCGATATCCTCCATGCCCGAGCAGTATCACCTCTCGGCAGATACGGTATCGCGGGAATGCGCAGAGCTTTTTGATCTGGGTATTCCCGCGGTTATTCTGTTCGGCATACCGGAATCCAAGGATGAAACCGGGTCGCAGGCAATAAAAAGCGACGGCGTTATTCAGAATGCCATCCGGGAAATTAAAAAATCGTCACCGGGCCTAACCGTTATCACCGATATCTGTCTGTGCGAATACACCTCTCACGGCCACTGCGGCGTGCTCAAAGAAAAGGATGTCGACAACGATGCCACGCTGGAGCTCCTGGCCAAAATGGCAATCTCCCATGCCGAAGCCGGCGCCGATATCGTTGCGCCATCAGACATGATGGACGGTCGAGTCGGTGCTATCAGAGAAGCGCTGGATGCCAATAATCTCGAAAATATCGCCATCATGTCATATGCGGCCAAGTATGCATCCGCATATTACGGCCCGTTCCGGGAAGCAGCGGATTCGACGCCTCAATTCGGGGACCGCCGCACCTACCAGATGGACCCGCCGAACGCTCGGGAAGCGCTCCATGAAATTCAGCTTGACGAAAGCGAGGGCGCCGATATTGTCATGGTCAAGCCTGCGCTGGCCTACCTCGATATAATCCGCCAGATCCGCGACAACACCCTCCTCCCTGTCGCAGCATATAATGTCAGCGGCGAATACTCGATGATCATGCATGCTGCAGAAAAAGGGCTTATCGATGGTGACCGGGTTATGATAGAGACATTGACATCGATCAAGAGAGCGGGAGCGGAGATTATACTGAGCTATTTTGCGAGGAGAATTAGCGAGATGCTGGGTAATAAGGGGTAAAAGATTACGGAAAGATCATGAGTTGGATGTTTTTAAGGGTTTAACCATTCAAATGGACAAGGCTGGAAAATGGCCCAATTAAACCACGAAAAATTAAAAGTGTATCAAAAAGCAATTGAGTTTTTTGCTTTCAGTAACAAGATTTGTAGCTCAATAAAGAAAGCCTTTTCTACGAAAAATCACCTATGGCGTGCTTCAACAAGCATTGCAATAAATATAGCTCAAGCAAATGCAAAATCATCCATAAAAGAAAGAAGGAACCTTCTATGCACTTCCTTTGGCTCGATATTGGAATGTGCTGCATGTCTGGATATTTTTTATTTGAAACGCTGCTTATCATCCAGCCAAAAGAATTGCAAAAGAGTATTGCTCTATGAGATTGGATCGATGATTATTGGTTTATTGAAAATGAAAGCAAATGAAGTTAATGAAAATCAACCGGAGTATGAAGGTAATAATAGAGATAACAATATAACGTTTTCCCATGAGGAGCTTGAGATTTACAAAAAGGCGCTTGCTTTTTTTGAATGGTTTGATAAGCTATGCTGCGAGCAGCAAATAAATGAATTGATTTATCAATCGCTCGACAAATCATCAACAAGCCTTATTTTGAATATCGCTGAAGGAGATGGTAGATATTCATTTCGTGAGAGATCAAGATTTATTGTTCATGCTCACTCCGCAGTACTTAGTTCCAGTTCCTGGCTAGACGTGCTTCTTGTCGATAGCAGTAATCGCATATCTGAAATCGAAAAAGGAAAAAGCCAATTGGTAGGTATTGCATCGATGCTAATGGCCTGGAAAAGGAGCATATCCAGTTATGGAACATAACATCAGCAAATTCTTTCCCGTAATCTTTCCCGTAATCTTGCACCGACCAAGGTAACTATATCATGAATTCACCATCTCTCCACCTCGTAGCCTGGGAAGTCACCCGCCGGTGCCCGTTGGCGTGCAAACACTGTCGCGGTGCGGCACGGAATAAACAGTATGAAGGAGAGTTGACAACCGCTGAAGGCGAGCGGTTGATCGATAATGTGGCATCCTTTGCACAGCCCATTCTAATCCTAACCGGCGGGGAGCCGATGTACCGGAAAGATATCTTCGAGCTGGCGCGCCATGCTGCAGACAAGGGCCTGCGGGTTGTCATGTCGCCGTGCGGGCATATGATAAATACACAAAGTGCAAAAAGAATAAAAGCCGCAGGAATCGAGCGTATCAGTATCAGCATTGACGGTGCCTCGGCTGCAAGCCATGATAATTTCAGAGGAGTCGCCGGGGCATTTGATGCTGCAGTGAAAGGAATCGAATTCCTGAAAAAAGAAGGAATCCAGTTTCAAATTAACTCGACTGTAACAAAACATAATTTACACGAGCTTCCGGCATTGCTCGAGTTGAGCAAGAAACTCGGCGCGGAGGTTTTTAATCCGTTTTTTCTGGTTCCCACCGGCAGAGGCAAAGCTATCGCACACCTCGAACTTGCACCGCAGGAATACGAACAGGCGCTGGAATGGATTTATGAACAATCATTGACCGGAACCATTGAAATCCGGGTTACCTGCGCGCCGCATTATTTTAGAATAGCCCGTCAGAAAAGAATTAATAATCAGGATCAGCCGTCAGAAAAAACCAATCCCGGTGCTGCATTAAAAGGGTGCCTGGGAGGCCAGGGATTTGTGTTTGTTTCCTACAGGGGCATTGTGCAGCCATGCGGTTTTCTTGACATTCCATGCGGCGACCTCAGGAAAGAAAACTTTGATTTCAAAAAAATATATGAAACATCAAAAGTATTTATTGACTTGCGAAACAGGAAATCCTACCGCGGCAAGTGCGGTGTTTGCGAATTTTTATATATTTGCGGTGGATGCAGGGCCAGGGCGTATTTTGCAAGCGGAAACTATATCGATGAAGAACCGTATTGCTGCTATGAACCGCGCAACAAGGACCGGGATTAGGATGCTGGCGCCCGGACCATGAATGGATACCGATTAATCCGGGGTACGACCAACCTCGGCACAATAGATATGCTTTAATAAAAGGTTTTATGGGCCTGGACACTATCGACAAAAAGATTCTCGACCTCATACAGAGCGGTATTCCGGTTGAGCCGCGGCCGTTCAGAACCATAGCTGAGCGCGCCGGTATTACCGAAAATGAAGCCGTGGCGCGGGTGCAGCAGCTCAATGATGAGGGTGTTATACGGAGACTGGGAATTTCAGTATCCCCGGCAAAGGCAGGATATACGACAACGCTTGTTGCTGCAAACATACACGGGGAAAGTCTGGAGAAAGTCATCGAACGTATCAACAGCTATCCTCAGATCACCCACAACTATGAGCGTGATGACGACCTTAATGTCTGGTTTACGATAATTGCACAGGACAGGTTCGAGATAGAAAATATCCTTTCAGACATTTCATCACAGGACGGTGTCCGTGAACTCCTGGAGCTTCCGGCACTCACCTTTTTCAAGCTTGACGTACGCTTTTCTTACAGCGACGGGGATGACAATCAATGACAGACACGGATAAAAAACTCCTTCGTATTCTCCAAAAAGGCATTCCAATCAGTGCAAAGCCGTGGAAAACTGTTGCGGAACAGGCCGGAATTACCGAATCTGATGTTCTTGAGAAAGTTGCGAGTTGGCTCGATGAAGGATTGATCCGGAAAATAGGTGCATTTGTTAACCATCGTATTTCGGGATATCCCGCCAACGGGATGGCGGTCTTTGATATACCGAAAGAGCAGGCAGCGGAGACTGGAAATCGTATTGCACAGCGGGAAACGGTCAGCCACTGCTATGAGCGCCCATGGCTTCCCCGGTGGCCGTACCGGCTGTACGCGATGGTGCACGGGAAAACCAGGGATGCGGTTATTGCAGAAGTCAATAATATAGCCCGTAATGAGGGCATAACCGGATACCGGATTTTATTCAGCACCCGGGAATTTAAAAAATCCGGCTCACGATTATTTATGGAGGACAACTCATGACAACAAGCAAAGAACTTTTTGCCCGTGCGATACAATCAATTCCCGGCGGCGTGAATTCTCCGGTACGCGCATTCAAATCGGTCAATTCGGACCTGCTTTTTATTAGGAAGGCTTCGGGCAGCAGGATTTATGATTGTGACGGCGCCGGGTATATCGACCTGGTGATGTCATGGGGACCGCTTATTCTGGGACATGCCCACCCGGTGATAGTCAACGCTGTCTGCAAAGCAGCGGAGTCGGGTACCAGTTTCGGTGCGCCTACGGAGAAAGAAATCGAGCTTGCCGAGATGATTTGCAGTATGGTGCCGGGAATCGAGAAAGTCCGTCTTGTTAATTCTGGCACTGAAGCTACCATGAGTGCGGTGCGCCTGGCCCGGGGGGTTACCGGACGGGACAAGATAATAAAATTCGAAGGCTGCTATCACGGCCACGGCGACAGTTTCCTGGTAAAGGCCGGAAGCGGCGCGTTGACATTTGGCGAACCAACTTCGCCCGGCGTGACAAAAGGGACCGCACAGGACACGCTTGTCGCTGCCTACAACGATCTCCAGTCGGTACAGGCCCTTTTCGACCGGCATCCTGATGAAATCGCCTGTGTCATTGTCGAACCGGTTGCCGGAAATATGGGAGTGATTGTCCCGGATGATGGGTTCTTACCCGGTCTCCGAAGAATAACAGAAGATAACGGGGCTTTGCTTGTTTTTGATGAAGTCATCAGCGGGTTTCGTATCAGTCCGGGAGGTGCGCAGGAATATTACAGCGTCACTCCCGATCTCACCACGCTTGGCAAAATTATCGGCGGCGGGCTCCCGGTCGGTGCATACGGCGGCAAAGCGTCGATAATGGACTGCCTTGCACCTGATGGCCCGGTGTATCAGGCTGGAACGCTGTCGGGTAATCCCCTTGCAGTGGCAGCGGGCATCGCCATGCTCGATACACTCAAAAAAGAAAATCCCTATGCATCGCTTGAAATAAAATCACAAAAGCTTGCCGATGGTTTGCGGAATATAGCGCGCAATGCCGGCGTGGACGTCTGTATCAATGCTGTCGCTTCAATGATGTGCATGTTCTTTACAAAAGGCCCGGTGCGTTCATACGAAAACGCCGTCAAAGCGGATACCGGGCGCTTTGCCCGGTATCATAAGAAAATGCTCGACCAGGGAATCTATTGCGCACCGTCACAGTTTGAAGCATCGTTTATCAGCACTGCGCACTCCGGCAGCGACCTTGATGCCATTTTGAGCGCCGCACGGAAAGCGATGAATTATTTTTAAATACTATCTGTTCAGAAAAACCTTTTCTGAATGGAATGTCCGCCATTGCTTGCACTGCTACTATGAGGGAATCTCTCATTTCAATGCAAAAAAAAATAACCGGCAATTCTGTTTTACAATTTATTGCATCACTCCGCCTGACTGTTGCCTGCCTTCTCATTCTCTCAATACTCACTTTCTGGGGCACGCTGTACCAGGTGGAAAACGGTTTGTATCTTGCCCGGATCCGCTTTTTCGGCTCATGGGTCCTGCTCATCTGGAATGTCATACCATTCCCGGGCACCAAGCTTGTCATTGCAGTACTGGCGCTCAACCTTGTCGTTTCATTCTTTGTTCGAATAAAATCCAGTTGGGAAAAATGCGGAATACTGCTGGTTCATGCGGGTGTTGCGCTTCTTTTTATTGCAGCGGGTTTTACTCATTATTTTGCCGATGAATCCTATCTATCGCTGTATGAAGGTGAAAAATCTTCATATTCATCCAGCTATCGCTCCTGGGAGCTTGCGCTGTATGCGGCATCGCCGGACCGGGAGAGCATCGACACGGTGGAATCAATAGATTTCGACTCACTTTCCGGTGGCAAACGCATTGTTTTTCCGCGCACGCGTATTC
>WJKA01000129.1 GCA_014729375.1 Chitinivibrionales bacterium | reverse complement strand
TCGGTATACGGCATTCACCAGCCGTGGGTCCTGACGCCGGGAAGAAACGTGATTTTAATCAGGTCTTTTGACATGATCGGAAACCAGTCGGTCGACACCTGTGTTGTAACCTACGGTCAGGACACAAGCGGCGCCGATACGGGAACTGTGGACACGGGGACGGTCGACACAACTACGCCGGGCGCCGATACGCAGGGTCCGTCGATCAGTGTGGTGAGCCCTTTATGCGGCTCGACGGTGGACACCGAACAGGTATGGATCGAGGTCCAGGCAACGGATACATCGGGGGTCCAGCGGGTGATGGTTAACGACGAGCCTGCCGAAATGATTGACTCGGCGGTATATACTCTTCACCAGCCACTTGACCTGACACCGGGAGCGAATGTGATTATCCTCAGTGCCTTCGATATGATCGGAAACCAGTCGGTCGACACCTGTGTTGTAACCTACGGTCAGGACACGAGCGGCGCCGATACGGGAACTGTGGACACGGGGACGGTCGACACAACTACGCCGGGCGCCGATACGCAGGGCCCGTCGATCAGTGTGATGAGCCCCACATGCGGTTCGACGGTTGATTTGCAACAGGTATGGGTCGAGGTCCGGGCAACAGATACATCGGGGGTCGAGCGGGTGATGATCAACGGAGAGCTTGCCGAAGAGTCAAGCCCATGGGTATACGGTATGCACCAGCCCATGAGTCTGATGCCGGGATCGAATATGATTATTATCACTGCCACCGACATGATCGGGAATCAGTCGTTTGATACCTGCCTGGTGACATACAGTCAGGACACGACCGGCTCCGACACGGGCACCGTTGACACGATCACACCAGGCGCCGATACGCAGGGCCCGTCGATCACCTTTACCAGTCCTCTCTGCGGTTCAACATCAAAGGAACAGCAGGTATGGGTACAAGTGGAAGTAACCGATCAGTCGGGGGTGGGAACTGTGTGGATCAATGATCTCCCTGCAACAAGGGAGTGGGGAAACAGCTATCGAAGCGCGGAGGCGGTCCAGCTTTCTGCCGGTGTCAATATCATTTACGCGACGGCTACCGATACCAGGGGGAATCAGTCGGCGGATACGTGTATGGTTAATTATTAGCGAAGCGGGATATTGTTTTCTTTCGCGGAGGGGCCGAAGCCGCGGAAAAGTGAGGTCGTAAGGGCGATCAACCTGCTCGTTGAGCGACGGTGGCCTGCCCCGGACCTCAAATCGTTCATCAGCATAAAGCGTATGCCCGTTGCCCGGGACAAGCCTGGCAGTGAGCAGGATGCCGGTATCAGGATAGGTACACGTGCAGGGGAATTGTTTTGGTCTCGATTAGAATGCCTGCTTTATAGATCGTGTCCAATGAAAAGCGTAGTATCTTTTGGCCCTCTGGGGAATGCCCGGTCCGACAGGATTAAAAATCAACCTTTCTGGACAGAACAGATTTTCCTCTGACGATTTATTCGGCATGGCTACAAAAAATCATTTTCCTTACTCGGTCCTGTTTATATGTAAAGCATGCGGCTGCATGCTATTTATTAGAATTCAATTAAAAAACCTGTTGACTTACTTTCAGTTATATGAAATAATTATATTTTATTTCGTTAATGCGCTGATTTTTTTTCAGTCCAGAGGGGCTGTTTAATCGTTTAGATGTCGAAAATTTCTCCCGAGAGGTAGCCGTATGAACCAAAAAATTGCCGAATTGACAGATAAGATATACAAAGAAGGCGTTGAAAAGGGCGAAGAAGAATCTAAAAAAATCATACAAAGCGCACAGGAAAAAGCGGATAAAATTATTGCCGATGCCAAAGAGGAAGCCGCAAAAATTGTTATCGATGCCGAGAACCAGGCGCAGGAGCTTCGCCGCAACACCGAATCGGAAATCAAGCTCTCAGGGCGGCAGGCGATGAGTGATATTAAGCAGCAGATCCTCAATGTCCTCTCGGACAGAATTATTGACGAGCCGGTATCAGAAACGCTTTTTTCGCCGCAGACAATCAAGGAATTGTTAAAAATTATTGTGCAGAACTGGAAAACATCGGAGCAGGAAACGCCCGCCATGGAGCTGCTCCTGCCCGAATCGAAGCGGGAAGAAATGGAGAAAGCTTTCAAGGGGGGGGTGCTTGATATTCTGAAAAAAGGCATTACAATTAATTTTTCACGCAATATCAAGGGGGGATTCCAGATCGGTCCTGAGGGAAGCACATTCAAGGTCAGTATGACCGATGAAGATTTTTCCGAATTTTTCAAGGAATTTTTACGTCCCAGAACAAAATCGTACCTTTTCGGTTAATATCTATGTCTCGCAGTTATTATTATCTTGTTGCAGGATTGCCCGACATTGTTATGGAAGGCAATAAAAATGTACCGACCGTCGGCGGGTTTATTGACGATACGGTCCCGCAAATCCACGGCTCGGATGCAGAGCTCCTGAAAACACTTCTGTTGCCTATTGATAATGCAAATCTTATATCTCTTCTTGAAAAAAAAGGCGATTTTGATGATAGCGGTAATTTTTCCAGAGAAGAGCTTGAGGAGGAAATAAAAGTACCATCGATAATTCCTGAGTATATGCAGGCTTTTCTCGAGGCCCATAAGGAAGGCCGGTCGATTTTTTCGGGTCTCTCTCCGGAAAATCAGCTTACCTGGCTTTTTTATGACCGGATGGCCAGTCATGGAAATTCCTTTGTGCGGGACTGGTTTGGGTTTGATTGCAATTTGCGCAACGTCCTTGCAGGATTTAACTGTCGTAAAGCAGGGAAAACAGACCAGGCATCAGCAGGGACACTTCAATCGAGCATTCTCTGCCGCAACGATGTTGCAGAATTGATTTTGAAAAGCAACGCGCCCGATTTTTCTCTGGGCGCGGTATTTCCCGCTGTTGAACGGCTGCTGTCGCTTGACGACAGCAATCTCCTCGAGTATGAAAAGGGTATTGATATGATCAGGTGGGATACATGCAATGAATTAACAACATTTTCCTATTTTCAGATTGAAACGATACTTGCATTTACAATAAAACTTGGAATTGTTGAGCGGTGGCTGCGGCTCGATCCGGAGGAAGGTAAAAAGAAGCTGGAAAAACTTGTTGCCGAACTTGTATCCGGATTTCAATTTTCTGAGGATTTTCAATAGCGGAGGCAATAATGAGCACCAAGGGAAAAGTAGTCGGTATTGTATCGAACCTGGTGACTATCGAGGTTGACGGGCCGGTCGGACAGAACGAAATCTGCTATATCGACCTGGCTGGTGTCAAGTTGATGGCCGAGGTTATCAAGATAACCGGCAATAAAGCATTTGTACAGGTATTCGAGAGCACCCGCGGCCTGAATGTCGGTTGTGAGGCCGAATTTACCGGAAGAATGCTTGAGGTGACAATGGGACCGGGTATGCTTTCCCGGAACTATGACGGTCTTCAGAACGACCTGAACAAGATGACCGATGTTTTCCTGAAACGGGGGGAATATACGCCTCCCCTGGACAATGAACGGAAATGGGCGTTCAAGCCGATTGCCTCTGAAGGCGATGAGGTGCGCGGTGGTGACTGGATTGGCGAAGTGCAGGAGGGGTGGATCGCCCATAAGATTATGGTGCCGTTTGCTTTTGAGGGGACCGGGACAATACAATCGGTAGCGCCTGAGGGAGAATATACTGTTGAAGATACTGTTGCGGTTGTTGTTGACGGGGAGGGAAATGAACAGAAGCTGACCATGACGATGCGCTGGCCGGTGAAAGTTGAAGTCAGGACATATAAAGACAAACCCCGGCCATTCAAGGTTATGGAAACGGGGGTACGGACAATCGACACGCTCAATCCCATGATGGAGGGCGGTACGGGTTTTATTCCCGGACCGTTCGGGTGCGGCAAGACAGTGCTTCAGCACCTTATCTCGAAATATGCCGAGGCGGATTTGATTATCGTGGTTGCCTGCGGCGAGCGGGCCAACGAGGTTGTTGAGATTTTTACCGAATTTCCTGAGCTTGACGATCCACGTACAGGGCGCAAACTCATGGAGCGTACCATTATTATATGTAATACGTCGAACATGCCGGTTGCTGCGCGTGAAGCATCCGTGTATACCGGCATGACCATTGCCGAGTATTACCGCATGATGGGCCTTAAAGTACTGCTTCTTGCCGATTCCACGTCACGGTGGGCGCAGGCTTTGCGTGAAATGTCCAACCGCATGGAGGAATTGCCGGGGCAGGATGCATTTCCCATGGACCTTCCCGCAATCGTATCGAATTTTTATTCCCGCGCAGGGTTTGTATACCTTCATAACGGACAAAGCGGCTCAATTACTTTTATCGGGACGGTCAGTCCGGCCGGCGGTAACCTCAAAGAACCGGTGACCGAGTCTACCAAAAAGGCGGCGCGAGCCTTTTATGCGCTGGCACAGCAGCGGGCGGACAGCAAGCGATACCCGGCAATCGATCCGATCGACAGCTATTCGAAGTATCTTGAATATCAGGAAGTAGTCGATTATATGGATGAGCATCTTGAGAAAGGATGGGTTGACAAGGTCCTGAAGATGAAAGATATCCTTCTCAGAGGTAAAGAAGCCCGGGACCAGATCAATATTCTTGGTGATGACGGCGTTCCTATCGACTACCATGTTATTTTTAACAAGTCCGAAATTGTCGATTTTATCATCCTTCAGCAGGACGGGTTCGACAAGGTGGATGCATCAACGCCAATCAAGCGACAGCAGTACATTGCAAACAAGATCCTCGATATCTGTGACAGCTCATTTGATTTTGAGAATTTCGAAAATGTCACGACATATTTCAAAAAGGTAATTAACATAATGAAACAGATGAATTATCAGGAATTTCAGAATGAGAAATTCAATTCTCTGGAGAAAGAGCTGGATGACCTGCTTGCGGAGCGCCGGGTGAACGGTGACGGCGGACCGGGTGAGGACCGGAAAGAAACCGTGCTTGACGAGAGGAGGAGTGGAGATGAAGGCTAAGGCATTCCAGAAAATATACACCAGAATAGAAAACATTACCAAAGCCACCTGCGTGGTCGAGGCCGAGGGTATTACCAATGAGGAGATGGCGTATGTTGACGGCCGTCCGGCACAGGTCGTAAAAATCAACGACAAATGGATTACTCTCCAGATATTTCCCGGAACGCAAGGTGTTGCCACTAATGCAGAGGTCGTCTTTACCGGCAAACCGCCGACGCTGAAAGTCGGGGATGATCTCCGGGGACGATTTTTCAATGCGTATGGTCAGCCTATTGACGGCGGGCCTGCTATTGACGGTGAAGAGCGGGAGATCGGCGGACCGTCGGTGAACCCGGTGCGCAGAAAACAGCCCTCAGAGCTCATTGCTACCGGTATCGCGGGAATCGACCTGAACAATACCCTTGTCACCGGCCAGAAAATTCCGTTCTTTGCAGATCCGGACCAGCCGTTTAACCAGGTTATGGCCGATGTTGCACTCCGGGCAAAAGCGGATATCATTATTCTCGGCGGGATGGGAATGTCCAATGACGATTATCTCTATTACAAAAGCGTATTTGATAATGCCGGTGCGCTTGACCGAATTATATCTTTTATGAATACCACCGAAAACCCGCCGGTAGAGCGGCTTCTGGTGCCTGATATGTGTCTCACCGCGGCCGAATACTTTGCAACCGAAAAAAACTACAAAGTGCTTGCACTGCTGACCGATATGACCCTGTTTGCCGATGCCCTCAGTATTGTCTCGAACCGTATGGACCAGATTCCCTCAAAAGACAGCATGCCCGGTTCGCTCTATTCCGATCTGGCAAAAATTTACGAAAAAGCGGTCCAGTTTCCCGACGGCGGTTCGATTACGATTGTTGCGGTTACCACACTCAGCGGCGGGGATATAACCCATGCAATTCCCGATAATACGGGATATATCACCGAAGGCCAGTTGTTTTTGCGCCGCGATACCGATATCGGAAAAGTAATTGTCGATCCGTTCAGAAGCCTGTCACGATTGAAACAGCTTGTTATCGGCAAGAAAACCAGAGATGACCATCCGCAGGTAATGAATGCCTGCGTCCGTTTATTTGCCGATGCGGCAAATGCAAAAACCAAGCTTGAAAACGGGTTCGATCTCACCGACTACGACAAGCGATGTCTTGATTATGCAAAAGAGTATTCCCGGGAACTCCTGGCAATCGATATCAATGTAGATGTTGACAAAATGCTTGATACCGGATGGGACCTGTTTGCTAAATATTTTTCTAAAGAAGAAGTTGGAATCAAGCAGGTGTTTGTTGACAAGTACTGGAAGAACTAGCGCAAGAAGAACACGGAAACGAAATGGCGATTAAATTTCAATATAACAAAACATCGCTCCAGCAGCTTCAGAAAGAGCTCAAGGTGCGGCTCAACGCATTGCCGACGCTTCAGGCAAAAGAATCCGCATTGCGGCTCGAGGTCAAGAAAGCAAAGCATGAGGTTGCAGAGGTTGAGCGGCAGTTGGAGGAAAATACCCGCCGGCTTTCTTCCACGAACCGGCTGTGGGTGGAGTTTCCGGAGGATATCATCTCGATTTCCACGGTTGATCTGGATGTCAAGAAAATAGCAGGTGTAAAAACACCGATATTCAGGGAGGCGCAGTTTTCGATCAAACAGTTCAGTCTTTTTCTGGAGCCCTGGTGGATTTCGACCGGCCTTGAGCTTTTGAAAAAAACCGCGGCATTGCGGATCGAGAAGGAAGTTGCGCTGAAGAAAGTTGATATTCTGGAGTATGCACGGAAAAAAACCACGCAGAAAGTAAATTTGTACGAAAAAGTACAGATACCCGGTTATGAAGAGGCCATCCTGAAGATCAAACGTTTTCTTGAAGACGAAGAAAACCTGGCAAAATCATCACAGAAAATACTCAAGAATAAAATTGCAGCGATGGAGGCGGCCGCATGATTGTTCCGATGAGAAAATTGTCCCTCCTGCTTTACCATAAAGAAAAAGAAACATTTCTTACCTCGCTGCAGGACCTCGGTGTTGTCCATGTGGTTGTTAATCCCGAAGCATCATCGGAAGCACTGATGGAAAAACAAATGGTGATCAAAGATGCCGAGCGGGTTTTGCGGGCCCTCAAACACCACGCTGCGGCCGAAAAGGTTTCGTTACCTCAGGCAAAGGACCTTTCGGCGCAGCAGGTCATTTCCCGTTTCGAAGAACTGGGAAATGAACGGGACACGATCGAGTCCCGTATTCAGACCACCAGAAAACATATTGCTGCACTCGAGCCCTGGGGAGACTTCGATCCCGATTCTATCGGGAGGCTTGCTCAACGCGATATTGTCCTCCGGTTGTATGAATGCAACAAAAAGAAATTTGAAGAAATACAAAACAACATTTCTTCCATGGAAATAATTTCACGCCTTGGGAATACTGTCTACTTTCTGGTTGTCGGCCGTGGAGAACTCGAGCCGGTTGATGCCGATGAAGTCCTTCTGCCGTCCATTTCCCTTACAGACGCCAAAAAACAGCTTGAGAACCTGGAGCAGAAAAAAAACAAAGTCTATGATTCGTTCACTAAACTGACCGCCTATACCGATATTTTATCTTCATTTCTTGCCGAACAGCAGTGCGGTCGCGCTCTGGAGGCTGCCAGAATCAGCATGGAAGGTTCTGTTGAGGGGCGGGTTGTGTCGCTGAGTGGATGGGTCCCTCACGATAATGAGAAAAAAGTTGCCGAATTTCTGAATGGTTTTCCGGCCTGGTACACCTTCGAGAAACCTTCTCCGGATGATACCATTCCGGTTAAATTGATTAACGGCAAGTTTTCGAGTCTTTTCGAGCCGATTGCAAAGATGCGGTCGTTACCTGATTATTTCGAACTCGATCCCACGCCTTTTTTTGCGCCCTTTTTTGCACTCTTTTTTGGCCTCTGTTTTGCCGACGTGGGCTATGGAGCTATTTTAGCAATCCTGGGTATTGTTGCTTCCCGGAAAGTACCCGCAAAATTCAAGCGCTATACAACACTGGTGACACTTCTTGGGATTTTTACCATTATCTGCGGAACATTCTTGAATACATTTTTCGGTCATCCAATATTTTCCGTACCGGGATATGAAAATGCCTTTTTCGAATCTGGTGCCTTTTTAGCGCCTCTCAGTGCGGTGAAGACGGAAAGCGGCACCTATTTTCCGGCAATTCCCCTTTCTCTGTATGTGGGTATTCTGCAACTTCTTGTCGGTATGGGCATGCGGGCCTATAACAGGGCTCACTACGGAACAATCCTTCATGCACTCGATCCTGTAGCGACCATGACCATGACCATTGGAGTAACTATTTTTCTGGTAAAAATTAATTTCATGGAACTGCAAACATTTTCCCTCTGGGCATTTCCACTGGGGCAAATGATTGCTTCGCTTCCCGGGAATATCGAATGGATTATTGCCGGTTCCGGCCTCGCGTTTCTGTTGTTTTTCAATAATCCTGAAAAAGGGCTGGCGATTCGATTGCCGCTCGGAATATACAGTTTATACAACTTTGCTACCGGGCTTATGGGGGATGGTCTTTCCTATTTGCGACTCTTTGCCCTGGGGCTTGCCGGTGGACTTTTAGGTGCTGCTTTCAATCAGATCGCTTTCATGCTCGTAACAAAGGATGGCGCGGTACAGCTCGTTTCACCAATGATAATATTTACAATTCTTATTCTGGTTGCCGGGCACGGTATTAATTTTGTGCTGGCTTTAATAGGATGTTTTGTTCACCCCTTGCGGTTGACATTTGTGGAGTTTTACAAAAATGTCGATTTTAAAGGCGGCGCGCCGGAATATTCACCTTTGACGAATTTACAATGAAATATTCCAATGGAAACCCAGTTTTGAAGGAGGCTTAGCAATGGATTGGGGCAGTATTTTTTCAATGATCGGTCTTGGCATTATGGTTGGACTTGCAGGTAGTGGCTCTGCAATCGGAACAGTGAGTGGTGGCTCGGCGGTAGTTGGTATGCTGAAGAAACGTCCGGAAGCATTCGGACTGGGCATGGGTCTTGCAGCAATGCCGGCCACACAGGGACTCTACGGCTTTGTTGGTTTCATCATGTACAATCAGGCCCTGATGGGTATGGGGGGATCCGTTTCGGTCCTTCAGGGCGCGGTTGTTCTGGGTGCCGGCGTTGCACTGGGTATTGCTGGTCTTATATCAGGCATACAACAGGGGAGAGTGGTGGCCAACGGAATTGCCGCTATTGGAAGCGGGCACAATGTTTTCGGTCAGACCCTGATTATGGGGGCATTTCCGGAGTTCTATGCAATTCTTGCTCTTGTCGCCGCGATTTTAATGCAAGGCTTGCTTAACGTATAGCAATATATATACAATATAACCGGGTGCTGAAAAACCATGCTTTCCGCTCCGGCGGGAGAGGAATTTCTCAAATCTCTTCATCATACCGGGAGTTCGGAATGACCGAACAGCCAGAATCAGAAGGCAGAATCACTGTAGAAGGTCTTGATGATTTTTCTATTGAGAACAGGGAAGGGTGCCTCTGGATTACGCTTCCCGATTCAATCAATATGGATAATTATCAGCAGATTGAATCGAGAGTCGATTCTGTTCTGAAAAAAGATGCAGGCAATGTGGTTATCGATCTGGGAAAGACAATAAATATGTACAGTGCGGGTTTCGGGTTGATCGTTCGTTTAAGAAAGCGAATCGATGAATGCGGAGGCAAATTGTTTCTTGTAAATGTCTCTCATAGGACGGCAGACGGGCTTCATGGCGTAGGTCTTGATAAAATTATCCGAGTCTATGAACAGGGAGCGCCCCTGGACTTTCTTCACTGAATCCGCAAGGGCCTTTTCAGCACGGCGCCCGCTTTCCCGGCTTATGCTGCAATGTCGGGCTCGCTCGGGAATTCCGGAGCATACAATTATTGTTTGCTGTTTGCAGCTTTTTTGCCGCCGAATGATGCTGCAAATGCATTTTTTTCTGAATGAAGAAAAAAATGTTGACGACAAGCCTTGTTTGCTGTACAATATATGACTATGCAATACAAGGTTGTAAAAGGGAGCACGTTTAATATGGGAAAACCGCTTGAAATCATCGTGGTCGATGATGAGGTGCAGATTACCGAGCTTATTGAACTGTTCATGAAAGCATCGGGCGAAGATTCAAATATACATTCGTTCAATGATTCTGTTGCCGCGCGCGATTATATTTGCGAGAACAGCGATGACATTGATGTCGTTATTACCGATTATAAAATGCCACAGGTTAATGGTCTTGAACTTCTTTCCTTTGTATCGAACAAGACAAAAAAAATCCTCATTTCAGGATATGTGTCCGAAATTGCAGAAGATAAGCTCAATTCACTGGAAGCAACTTTTTTTGAAAAGCCGGTTCCCATGAGCAAGCTGAAAAAAGTTGTTTTCGAGCATTAGGCTCATTACAAGAATCCAATCCGAATCATATGTCGACCACTCAAGTTTGCATGGTGTATATTACCGCCGGTAACTATGATGAGGCCCGTGTGATCGGCAAAGCACTGGTCGAGGAACATCTTGCCGCATGCGCCAACATTCTCGAAAATATGAAATCCCTCTACTTCTGGGAAAATGCTTTGCAGGATGATTCCGAAGCGGTACTTATTGTTAAAACACAAACCCGCCTGATTGACAAGATGACCCAACGGATAACGGCGCTTCACAGCTACGATGTTCCCTGTGTTGTTGCACTGCCCATAGTCGGGGGGAATCCCGAGTATATAAGGTGGGTATGCGACGAGACCGGAGGAGAGTAGGGAAGAACGAGCGCATGCGGTAAAAGCGAGCGCACCTGAAAGAATATCCTGGATGCTGATTTCTGCCAGTTGCCCGCCGACCGATCCTGCTTTCTCTTATCCTTTCACCACGCCGAGTGGTTCCAGCTTGAGCATGACTTCCACAAGGTCTTTTTCCGATTTAATGACCTCATCGATATTTTTATAAGCCTGAGGTGCTTCACTTAAATCGACTTTCCGGTTTTTTCTTCCTGTTGTGGGGATATCAAAGACAACGCCTTTCATGGCAGATTTTACCTGCTCGATCGAAAGTGACCGGTTGGCTTCGTTTCTCCCCATAACGCGACCAGCGCCGTGCGAACAGGACATGAAGCTCTGGGGATTTCCCCGCCCCTTGACAAGGTAAGAAGGTCTCCCCATGCTTCCGGGAATAATGCCGTATTCTCCTTTGTGCGCTCGGGTAGCTCCTTTCCGATGAATAATAAGGTCTTTTCCAGAATGATACTCGATTGCCGCGAAGTTATGGTGAATATTAATTTCCTGTTTGAACGTGCATTTCAGGAGGTCGGCAAGAATTTTCGTACACACCGTTTTCATCCGCTGTCTGTTTTCAAAGGCAAATGCAAGGGCAAAGTTCATGCAGCGCAGGTATTCTTCGGCTGCGGGACTGTCGACAGGCAGGAAGGCAAGGTCTCTGTCTGGAAGGTGGAGTTTTTTCTTCCCGCAAAATTCCACTGCTATGCGGTGATACGCTCGGGCGATTTTGTAGCCGAAATTTCTGCTCCCGCTGTGGATCATCAGCCAGACAAAACCGTCGGACCCTTTCTGGAGCTCGATAAAATGGTTGCCGCTACCGAGGGTGCCGAGTTGACATTTTGCCGAATCAAGCTCCTGTTTGATTAACGGGATATCGGGAGCGCTATTGAATCCATTCCATTTCTGCGCCGACGTATGGTGCTTGAATCCAAGTGGAATTTTCTTTTTTATTGAATTCAGAATCAGGACAACCTGGTCGCGGTGCAGGTCCTGTATCCGGATATCTGATTGAACTGCGCACATGCCGCAACCGATATCCACACCGACGGCATTGGGAATGACAGTATCACGGCAGGCGATAACAC
>WJKA01000128.1 GCA_014729375.1 Chitinivibrionales bacterium | reverse complement strand
TTTCAATGCGTTCGATTGTCGAAACAGTCAAAAACCTTCTGAAAATCGCCGTTATTGCAGTCGTGGCCTATATCACTATCAGGGGAAAATTCTTCGAATTCATGAAACTCTCCGATACAGGCCCGGGGGCAATATGGGTTTTCTTTATGACTACCGCATTTACCATTGTGTGGAGAATTATTCTTGTGCTGATTTTCCTGGCATTGCTGGACCTTATCTATCAGCGATACGAGCATGAGCAGAAGCTGAAAATGACAAAGGAGGAAATCAAGGAAGAGCGCAAGCAGATGGAAGGTGATCCTCAGATTAAATCGAGAATTAAATCGCTGCAAAGGGAAATGGCACGGCGCCGGATGATGCAGGAAGTGCCCAAAGCCACTGTTGTTGTAACCAACCCGACTCATATCGCTATCGCAATAAAATACGAGCCCCAGGAGATGCCCACACCGAAAGTGTTGGCAAAAGGAAAGAGGATAATCGCCGAAAAAATCAAAAAACGGGCACTGGAACATGATATCCCTGTGGTTGAAGACAAACCGCTTGCAAGGGCAATGTATGATAAAGTTCAGGAGGGGGAAGATATTCCACTGGAATTCTTTACCGCTGTTGCTGAAATCCTGGCATATGTCTATCGGTTAAAAAACAAGGTGGCGGCATGAAAAAAACACGGTGTCCCGCAGGTCAGGTGCTGAGCGCATGTGCAATCGGTGTATGCATTATATGCTCATGCGTATCGCCGACTGCTGTTGAAGAAGATGAATATCCGATTATGATTTATCTTGATGAAGTTGAAAAGACAAATGCAACATTCAGCGGAAATCCGGTAAAAGTGATAATCATGCCTTCTGATTCACTCTATTTTTCGGACCTGAACTGGAACATGGGTGAAGCACGCTTTGTGGAATATCCGTACGCCGGTTCCGAAGAAAAGTATCTTCGTATGGAGGTCGAGTTGACATGGCCATATACACCACCGAATTTTGATTCCGCAAAAGGAATGCCATACGATACTGTTTTTGTCAGCGTCGGCGGGGAAAAGCTCCGCAGCAATGTTGTCAAAGTGTATGTTTCGAATATTCCGCCGGTAATTTACCGTATTAAAATCGGTCCCGACACGGTAAATACCGACTTTGAAGTGATGGAGTATGAAGTCGGATCCACCGGTGTCTGCACTATTTCAGTCAGTGCACGCGATTATGATGATAACGCTGCATATGATGTCGCCTGGTATGCAGCAAGCGACTCTCTTGACACACTGCGGCCGATTGAGCCGTTTACTTCACGCCTGTCTTCCCGCAGCGGAACAGTGAATTACTATGACGTTCCAAACACCTATTTCCGCGACACGGTGTATATCCAGGCATACGACGGTGACGGGGGCCATTCGCGGAAAACACTGATCCTCTACAGGCTCGAACCAAATGCATCGCCGGTGGTTGACAGTGTGCGTGTGGGCGATACGGTCTTTTCCGGAAATGCAGCAGTGTTCCGCCTGCGGAAATTAACACTCGACACACTGCGATTTACCACGTATGCGCATGATTTTGAGCAGGACACGCTGACCTATTCCTGGTTTGCCTGGAACGGAACGGCCCTTGATGCCGGCACTGCAGATACCGCGACATATACTTGTCTGGGGAGCAACTGCGGTGACACGCTCCGGACCTCGGTTGTTCTCGATACGGTGAAAATAACGGTGACCGATACCCGGGGCAACAGCGATACCGCAGCAGTCCAGATCGTGCACGGAAATTTTCCTCCGGTAATCGACAGTGTGCGCTTAGGCGACACCGCCACCCGCCACGATACGGTCGATTTCAGGCTTTTCCAGGGCGATACGCTTGTCCTGCAGGCATATACTTCTGATACCGATCCGTGGGACACGGTTACCACCTCCTGGACGCCCTTCTCAGGGCCCGGGGTCGGACTCGAGGAACTCGGCGATACGGCTGTGCGCTATGTCGCAAAAGACTCGACCTATCTGGACAGAATACTTGTTGTGGCAAGTGACGGTGTTTTCGATACAAACAAGGCAATATTTGTCGATGTATTCAACTCCGAGCCGTCAATTGACAGCATTACCGTTTCCAACAGCACCGACACCGTATTCGCCGGCGCCGACTCGATGTTTGCATATGATGCAAACGGACCGGATACTCTTACCATGAAACTCTACGCTACAGAATCCGACACACTCTACGGAGATTCGGCCGGATATGCATGGTATAACGGTTCAACAGCGGTCTCATCGGCGGACACGGCCCGGTTTGTCTGTGCCGATTCGACCTACAGCGATACGCTTTCGGTAATCGTGACCGATACCAAAGACGGACTTTCGATTCGGTATATCTCTATTTCAGTTACAGGGACCGTGGAATGAATTTGTCAAACGCAGTAACCGCAACTCTCAACCGTCCGATATGGCAGAGTATTGCCCGGCGAAAAGACCTGCTGGTTGTGCTCGGCGTGGTCTCCATACTCATTGTAATGGTGATTCCGATTCCCACGCCGTTCATGGATATTTTGTTGACCGTGAATCTCAGTCTGGCGCTGATAATTCTTCTGTCAACGATGTACAGCTCCGAGGCGCTTGACTTTTCGGTTTTCCCCGCGTTGTTGCTGACTGTCACGCTGTTTCGATTGTCCCTGAACGTGGCGACAACCCGCCTTATTTTGAGTCAGGCCGATGCCGGAAGGGTTATCGAAGTATTCGGAACATTCGTTACCAGAGGAAATGCACTTGTCGGGTTTATTATCTTTGTTATAATAGTTTTGATTCAGTTTGTCGTGATTACAAAAGGAGCGGGCCGGATCGCCGAGGTCGCCGCCCGGTTTACCCTTGATGCAATGCCCGGGAAGCAGATGGCCATTGATG
>WJKA01000127.1 GCA_014729375.1 Chitinivibrionales bacterium | reverse complement strand
TTGGAAGTCAATTAATCATCGGAGCGGGACTGACCGCGGAGCAGAGCGAACCGCTCGACGACCTTATGCGCGCGGCCGGTAAAGCACACTACCGCCTCGGCTACCGGGGAGACATAAAAGCATACGCGCGCTATGAAATCAATACCGGGACCCTCGAAAAAGCCGGCGCACAGTTGCAGTATTCCTTTCTCGGGCCCATGACCGCGCGGGTCCATTTTGAACAACAGGCAGAGCTGGTCGACTCAACAAATTACTACGAAAAAATGGTCCTTGAGGAATTCTCACAAACCGGTATCGAACTCGGATACTATCTCAACAGAGATGCGTACGCGTACGCCGACTATGCAGCCCGTTTTTTTGATGACGGCACCGATCATCTGATCGGAACAAGCATTTATTTCAAGGGAGCCATGATTCATTTCTCGATGATCACGGGCGTTAACGGGCAAAGCTATCAACTGTCGCCGGGATACAGCTATCAGATTTTCAGGTCCCTTGAGGCCGGTGTGCAGGGAAGGCTTTATCATTTCCGGATCGAAAGCGACTCGACCTGGCAAAGGGCTACCGGTGCATTTTGTTATGCCCGGTACTACCTGCCGCTCTTTACGCCATCGCTGGAGCTTGTGCTGGAACCCCAAATCGAATATTTGACAAATAAATATTACGACAAGGACATACGGTTCCTGTTTCTGGCCGAAATACGGCTTCACCGGTTCTGGAAAACCAAAAAGGGCTTATAATGACAGGATTTGCCGGCGCCATGTACCGTCTCATATCCCGGAAAGTAGTTCCTGCTTTTCCCGCGGTACTTTGTGCAGTCTCTCTTGTCGGTTACAGCAAAAACAATGATGAAGAAATCAGCACCGATACGGTCACAGTCACTAATGTCCAGACACATATCGACTCGAGCGATACCGGAGCATTCAAAGAGGGATTTAACTTTTCCATGCCTGGTGTTACCATGTCCCATGTCGCACACGAGCAGGCCGGAGTGACCGAATGCATTACCTGCCACCACAAGCACGACAATGACGACCGTATCAAGGAGTGCGCACAATGCCATAAGGGTGTTGAGGGCATGGATATTATGCACGAAAATTGCGGCGTCTGTCATGATGAGCAGAAAATCGCGACAAACTGTGCCTATTGTCACCAGGAAGAAAAAAGGAGAAGATTTATTTTCGGGGTACCTCATTCACAAGCGCAGCTCAACACCGTCATTTTCTCTCATGTCAGCCATTACCCGCGCGAAAAAGAATGCACGCGCTGCCATACGACCACCGACAATACGAAACAGTTTTATAAAAGCGCGAATTATCCTCCCATGGATGAGTGCCTGACCTGTCATGATAATAAAAAGGCGCCGGAAAACTGCGCTCTGTGCCACGGGGACTCAGATACGCTGCTGCCGCAGTCACATGCGAACCGGTGGTTGTGTCGCGGCGGTCACGGCATGGAAGCCACTTTTGATAAAGCGCGCTGCCTGACCTGTCACAGTGAAATGCAGTGCAACCGGTGTCACCGGGGACAGGCCGGTTTCAAGATACATCCGGCCGGCTACCGCTTTACACACGGCATGGATGTCAAAACCGGGAAAAATAATTGC
Organism: Chitinivibrionales bacterium; assembly: GCA_014729375.1. Classification (GTDB taxonomy): domain Bacteria; phylum Fibrobacterota; class Chitinivibrionia; order Chitinivibrionales; family WJKA01; genus WJKA01. Next base: position 3,227 of record WJKA01000127.1, on the reverse strand, counting down.
GCTATGTGCCATGAGACAAGAAATATGTGCGCGCGGTGTCATGAACCGAGGTAGAAGATGGGAAACGAGTGTACGAAATCACGAATGCAGGGGCGCACGAAGAATTACGGCGTCACCCAAAAATCGTCCCAGTCCTTGTATTCTTCTTAACGAAAGTAATTGGAATCAGAAACAGGAAATCTGAGGGATACAGGATAGAGACTACCGGTGGAATTGTACGAAGCAGCAGGTGGAAAAAATATTAAAGGAACATAGCGATACAATGAAACAGTTGCTGTTATTTTTCATTCCGTTTGTGCTTTTGCTTGCGGCAGGATGCAGCGAGCTCGGGCAGGAGCCGGAGGGTGTTGCTCTGGGACAGTGCAGTATCTGCCACGCGGTTCCTCCGTCAACCGCCCAGCATGTTGTGCATGTCCTGGATCCCGACCTTCATTTTGACTGCGAAGCCTGCCATGAAGGCTACAGTGCAGACCCGCTCCAGGTCGTTGAAAATTCCCACAACAACGGCGATACCAATGTCATTTTCTCTGACTATCGGGACCCCGAACAGATGGGGACCTATGATGCGGCAACAAAAACATGCAGCAACCTGTACTGCCACGGCTATTTTGAACGGGGCAATGCTGTCTCAATACAGATCGGCGAGCGCGCGGGATGCGGCAGTTGCCATGGAAACCAGGAGGAACATGATCCCACCACCCGGAACCGCTATCATGAAATACATGTAACACAGCAGGGATATAAATGCAGCGCCTGCCATCCGGGGTACGGTACCCGCGGAGTGAATGACTCGCTCCATGTAAACATGACAATCGATGTCGATTTCAGCAGTACGTTCGACCCGTCCGGAACCGGGCAATTCAACAAGGCGCAGGCAAGCTGCAGCAATATCTATTGCCACGGCGCATTCGACCAGGGCGCCGGTGATTCGATCGGAATCAATGATATAATCGGCGGAAATTGCGCCGCCTGCCACGACACCGCAGCAATACTCGCGGGACATCATTCATTCAACGACGCCCGGGATAATGTAAGAAATTGCAATCAATGCCATTACGGATATTATCTGACCGAACAGATAATCGACAGTATCGGACGTCATGCAAACGGCTCGGTCGATCTGGATACAGTGCCGTTTTAAGCGGAGGACGTGTTCTGATAAATCCGGCTATGTAAAGAGGCTTAACGAATAATTAAAAAGCGAGGAATGTATGAAAACAGACATTACATCACAGGCAATCGATCTTTATTTCATCCCGGTGAAAACCCGGGTCCCCCTGAAATTCGGGCCGGAAACCCTGACATCAGTAACCTGTGCCCGTGTTTGCGCGACAGTGACTGACACCAGCGGCGCACGCGCAAGCGGATGGGGCGAGACACCGCTCAGCGTGCAGTGGGCATGGCCGAGCAACGCGCTTTCCTACCAGGAACGCCATGAGGCAATGAAACAATTCTGCACCATGCTTGCCGAATCATGGGCACAATTCGATACATCGGGCCACCCCATGGAGCTGGGAAACGATTTTATCGATGAAATTCTTCCGGGCCTGCTCGACAAGCTCAACGAAAAACAGGGACTTGCCGAAAAAATGCCCTGGCTGTCGGCGCTTGTCTGCTGTTCGGCGTTCGATATTGCACTCCACGACGCATACGGAAACCTTCTGGGAAAAGACATATACGAAACCTATACAAAAGAATATATGAACCGCGATCTTTCGGCATTTATCGATCCGGCAAAGGGTTCGCCGGTCTCTTTCAAAGGCAGATATCCTGCGGATTATTTTGCCGAACAGGTACCGGAAACCATGCCCGCATGGCATCTTGTGGGAGGAAAGGACCTTCTTGAAGAATCCGAGTTGACCGGCAAGGAACCCGATGACGGGTATCCGGTGCTGCTTCCGGAATGGATCAGGCGGGACGGCCTCAAGTGCCTGAAAGTCAAATTGCGGGGCAATGATCCTGAATGGGATTACGACCGCCTTGTCAAGGTCGGCAAAATCGCGCTTGATAACGGCGTGCTGTGGCTCACCAGCGATTTCAACTGCACGGTCACCGATCCCGGATATGTTAATGCAATACTCGACAAGCTGGTTATCGAATATCCGCATATTTACCAGATGATACTCTATGTCGAGCAGCCGTTTCCGTACGACCTTGAGGAGAACCGCATTGATGTCCACAGCGTTTCCGCGCGGAAACCGCTGTTCATGGATGAAAGCGCGCATGACTGGAAAATTGTCCGCCTGGGCCGCTCACTCGGATGGACCGGTGTTGCGCTCAAGACATGCAAAACCCAGACCGGCGCGCTGCTGAGCCTGTGCTGGGCAAAGGGCCACGGCATGACGCTTATGGTGCAGGACCTGACTAATCCCATGCTCGCACAGATACCGCACTGCCGCCTGGCCGCGCATGCAGGCACGATCATGGGGGTCGAAACCAACGGCATGCAGTTCTATCCGGCTGCATCCTCTGCCGAAGAAGTCATTCATCCGGGCCTGTACAAGCGGCGCAACGGACAGGTTGACTTGTCGACCCTTGAAGGAAGCGGGTTCGGATACCGGGTCAATGAAATCAAGCGGGAGCTGCCGGAAATTGCGGCACGGTTTGAAAAATAAGAACCAATTAAGCATTGCCGGCCGTTGTTCCGGAGGCAGGACCCCGGCCCGGCAGGCAGGAATGATTATGAAACACGAAACAACGGGGGCATAAAAATATGGCTACATTAAGTGCGTTCGCCGATGAAGTAACCAATGATTTCAAGGGGCAGATAGACTATCTTGTCCGGGAAAAAGTCGGCTGTATCGAAATACGGTTTCTTGACGGCAAGAATATCATGGACCTTCCAGAAACAGGATTGAAAGAGGCAAAACAGATGCTGAACGACAACGGTATCAGGGTAAGCGCGATCGGCTCGCCGATCGGCAAAGTCCCGCTGGACGCCCCTTTCGGGCCGCATCTTGACAAATTCAAGCACGCGGTCGAGCTGGCACATTTTTTCGAAACACCGTTTATCCGGATGTTCAGCTACTATGCGCCTGCAGGAAAGAATATCGATGATTGCCGGGACCAGGTCATGGACCGCATGGCGCAAAAAGTTGCCCTGATCGAAAATACCGATATTGTCATGGTGCACGAAAATGAAACAGGCATTTACGGCCACAGCGCGCAAAACTGCACGGACATTGCCGAAACAATCAACTCGCCAAAGCTCAGGCTTGTCTATGACC
>WJKA01000012.1 GCA_014729375.1 Chitinivibrionales bacterium | reverse complement strand
GACACGCCGGTCGTTTTTCCGCTGGATGTCGAATACCGGGGGGAATTTTTTCTGACGGTCACTGTTTTCAACTACGATGGTTCCACGCCGGAGATTATCCGGGCATTCACCGGCTATCAGATGTCGCCGCAGGTACTAGCGGAAGAAACTGTCCGTACGGTGGTTTTGCATGACAGTGCAGATGTATCATTTGATATCACCGATCCCGACAGTAACCTGTATGAACTGTACACAACAGTTGACAGCGCCGATTCGCAGCGGTATGAATTCACCATTTCACAGCAGGCCGGGGCGACAGTTACCCGGAATGTATTTGTGCCGGACCTCGACACCATGATTGTCATGGCTCAGGCAATGGATCAGGACAGTCAATGGAGCCCTGTGGCCCGCTGCACGGTGGTCGTGGACGATACACTTGCTCCGGAGCTGACCTTCCTAGGAATTAATCCCTCAGATAACGATACGCTGGTTTCCGAGCTTCCCTGTACGCTTCTGGTCAGGGTGGAAGATGATTCTCCTGTGGATTCAATCCGGTTGGAAAGTGAGCCGATGACCCTTGGTGGAGATTCTGCATTCATTAAAATATCTTCCCTCGATTCCGGAAGCTTCCAGTACCGGGTTTATGCATGGGACAGGGCCGGTAACAAAGGTTCGCTGCCTGTAATCGTGCAATATGACGGTGAAAAAACATATCCGCCGGAGATTGATGAAACAAAGCTTTCGGGGCAGACTGTAATGGAGAACGGCGTGTTCGATACAATCCAGTTGGATTCCTGTGTCAGGATCGATCCGCTCTCGGGTTTTGCCGATGACGATCTTACCTGGTCGATTACCGAGCAGGCGCCCGGCGAAGGAGTCGAGCCTCATTATGATGCGACTTCCCGGAAAGTCTGGTTTACCGTTGCAGATTCCGAGTGGAATGAAAGCGAGGCAATATTTTTCACGGTTACCTCGCCGGAGTTGCTTTCCGATAATAATGCGGCGACCTATTCGGTTACCGGGATCAATGATGCACCGGTTGTTACTATCAGTGATCAATCGGTAAGTGTCGGCGGGGATTTCGACTCGATATGGCTCGATTCGTCGGCGTATGACGCTGAAGACCCCCCCGGAAGTCTCGAATGGAATTTTACCCGCGGCAATGTGTTTGAGGTCGATTCGGTGTTTGCTCTCAAATGCATTCCACAAAAAGGCGATCTCGGCGGCCGCTGCCTGTATGTCAGCTATTTTACAGGACAGGTCCGCATCAGATTCAGAACAGATACCACACTGGACACTGCCTCATGGGCCGGGACCGATACACTCTATTTCCGGGTCAGAGATACGCAGGGTAAATGGTCGCCGGATACGCCGGTTACATTCAAAAAATACCTGATTTATCATCCGCCTCTTATACCGATGACCACGAGGACCGGCGAATAAAAATGCATAAAATGACTGGTGTGAACGAAATGGTAGTATGGGGTCCGGATATATGAAAAACAAATCCTTATTTATTTCCGGCATGGTGCCGATACTGGTATGGTGTATGATGTGGAATGCATTCGTATATGCGGATAGTGGCGAGGATGAGGCCTGGTGGGCCAGGGCGGCACGGGAATGCAGCGATCTGATTTTCCCGGCTCAATTCTGGGATTCACTGAAGCAGTGCCACGGGATAGCGACGGTTGCCGGACTTCGGACCCGTCGTGTCGGTCCGTTTGCGAAAGGAGAAAAACTGACCTATGAAGCTGCGTGGGGGCCCATGAAAGCCGGTCGGGGGGTCCTGAAAACCTGGATTGATTCAAGCAATAAAACAGTTCACTGCTCGGTAAAGGGCATGACTAATAAGTTTACCGGCGCTTTTTTCAAAGTGCGCGATTTCCTCTATTCTGAAATTGATCTGCAGGGCCTGTATTGCTACACGTTTGAAGAGCATGTCCGTGAAGGGCGCTATAAAGCCGACCGCTATGCCTATTATGATCATCCCAACAGCAGGGTTTTTTCTTATAAAAACAAGGAAGAACCCATTCAGGCACCGAAATTTACCCATTCGGTAGTGTCCTTGCTCTGCGAACTGCGGTCGCGGGATATTAATCCACAAGACACCTTTTCAATTAACACGTTTGTGCAGGGAAAAAATTACAGGGTTTTTTTTGGCTGCAAAAAACGGGAGAAAATAAAGACCGATGCCGGCGAATTTACCTGCCTGCTGATAGAACCCGTGCTTACCGGCAAAGGGCGGGTTTTCACCAAAAAAGACAAAGTACGGATATGGTTTACGGATGACAAATATGCCGTGCCGGTTATGTATAAAATAAAAATAGCAATCGGGTCTGTCACTGTCCGGCTTATTGAATATGAGAGAGGATGAGCGGGACCGGGTCCTGCACAAGCAATGATCTCATTAATGAATTCCATCGATGAATGGCTGTTTCTTTTTTTCAACAGCACTTGTTCAAACCGGATATTTGATGCGTTCTTTCCGGCGATTACCGATAAATATTTCTGGGTCATTCCGGCAATAATTGCTGCGATTGTATTTATTCGTGCAGAGAAAAAAAAGGCGCTTCTGGTAATCGGGCTGATCCTTGTTACCGTTGCGATAACGGACCCGGTCTGCTGCAGGGTTCTCAAGCCGCTTTTTTCCCGCCGCCGCCCGTGCGACCCGCGCGCGCTTGTTGAGGGAGGACGCTTTCTTCTGGGACATAAACGTTCTCCGTCATTTCCATCGGCCCATGCAATGAACATTTTTGCTCAGGCAATGCTGCTGACACTGATGTATCCCGGCAGGTGGATCTGGTTTCTCCTGTTCGCTTCTGCAATCGGTTTTTCAAGAATTTATACCGGAGTGCATTATCCCCTGGATGTGCTTGGTGGCGCTTTATTTGGGATTCTTATTGGGTTTTTTGTATTTTCTGCCTTTTCATTTATTGGGCGAACGGTTCGATTAGTACACAGTTCGGGCAGGAAACAGGAAAATCCGGGTAAAACAAATACCAGCCATGCACAAGATTCTCATAGTTGACGACAGTAAAAATTTCTGTGCAATGATGCAGGACTTTTTTACGTCCCGGTATGAGGTCGGTACGGTCCGGAACGGAGAAGCCGCGCTTGAGCGCTGCAGGAACGAGCATTTTGACATGGTCATTTCAGATATCAATATGCCCGGAATCCAGGGGCCCGAACTGTTGCAGCGGATAAAGGAAACCTGGCCGGGGATCCGCACGATATTGATAACGTCATACAGCATAGACAGCTATATCACTATTGCCAGGCGATATAACATTTCAAGTATCATGCCCAAAACAGTGCCGTTTAATTTTTCAGAGCTTGCAACTATGGTTGACGGTCTTTTGACAGGTGATATTTTCGGACTTTCGCGCTACCTGTTGCCCGATGCCGAAATCGATACCTGCACCATCACGTCATCCCGTGAGTCACGAAAAATACGCGAAACAATTGTGGGTGTTCTGTCTGCAAGGTTTGAAGGGGCCGGTGACATGAAATTACTGCTTGATGAAACAATCACCAACGCAATATATCATGCGCCGAGAAATCCGGACGGTTCAGTGCGGTACCGGGAATTTACCGAGGTGGAGCTTGAACCCCATGAATATGTGCAGATCGAATATGGATATGACGAAGAAAAATACGGCGTTTCGGTGAGTGATAATCTCGGGAAATTGAAAAAAGAGGTCGTACTCGAACGAATCGACCGTCATACCGCAGGACAGGGAATTCTCGATGATTCGGGACGAGGGATCCATATGAGCCGGCTCTTTGCCGATCGCATGTTCGTAAATATTCATCCTGAAGTGAAGACGGAAGTTGTTCTTGTTAATTATATTTCAAAAAAATATAAAGGATATAAACCGCTGTATGTTAATGAACTGTAAGTTTACATTAGGTATCTCTTCAACGGTGACAGCGAGGGAGGGATAAATGATTAACCGGTGCCGCGGTAAAAAAATCAAGCTTGAAGGATTTAATAATCTGACAAAATCACTGAGCTTTAATATATATGATATTTGCTATGCTCAGTCGAAGGCGTCGCAGGAAGATTACATGGAATATATCGATGAAGCCTATAATTCAAAGAAGCTCCAGTCGATTGCCGAGGCGGTAACCAATATTATTCAGGCAAAAATAATTAATATGTCGACGCAGGATTACGATCCGCGCGGCGCGAGTGTTACTGTTTTGATTAATGAAACGCCGCAGTTTGCCGGTGAAAATTCTCTCACCGCACACCTTGACAAAAGCCATATAGCCATTCATACGTATCCCGAAACAAACGCATACACGGGAATTTCAACATTCCGGGTGGATATCGATGTCTCGACCTGCGGGATGATTTCCCCCCTTCGGGCACTGGATTATCTTATCGACAGCTTCGAATCGGATATTGTCCTCATGGATTACAAAGTGCGGGGGTTTACCCGCGATGTGCGCGGAAGAAAACTGTATATCGATCATGATATTACCTCAATTCAGGAATATATCTCAGATGAAATACTGGCACAGTATATCGCTTATGATATCAATATCGTTTCTGATAATATTTTTCATACGAAAATGATGTCCAAAAAGTTCAAGCTTGATGATTACATTTTCGGCCCGGACAGCAAAAGCCTATCGTCATCAACCAAGGCAAAAGTAAGGAAACTGCTGAAAAAGGAAATACAGGAAATATTTGAATGCCAGAATATTCATCAGGAATAAAAGGACGTATCAATGGCTAAAAAAAAGACCGCGCCACGGATATTTCATGAGTTGCTCAACCGGAATTTCGGCTATTACTACACTATCAACGAGACATTATATAAAGGGGCAACACCCTTTCAGAATATTGAGCTTGTCGATACACCGGAATTCGGCAAAGTCCTGCTGCTGGACAATATTACGCAGGTTGCGGAAAAGAACGATTACCAGTATCATGAGCCGATGGTGCATCCGGCCTTATGCAGCCATCCCTGTCCCCGGGATGTGCTTGTGATTGGCGGCGGTGACGGCGGGATCCTCAGAGAAGTTTTAAAGTATCCGACGGTCCGGCTTGTACATTTCGCGGAGCTTGACAGTGACGTTGTAAATTTTTCGAAAAAGTATCTTTCAAATATGAATAAAAACTCTTTTGATCAGCCGCGGGTACGGATAAATTTTACCGACGGCCGTGCGTTTGTTGAAAAAAGGAGCGAAGAATTCGATGCGGTTATTATGGACATGACCGATCCCTTCGGGCCGTCGAAAATGCTCTATACAAAAGAGTTTTTCAGGGCGGTCAGGCGATCGCTGAAAAACCCCGGAGGTGTTTTTGTTATGCATTCCGAGTCGCCGATCAGCAGGCCGGCCGCTTTCCGGTGTATCAACACGACACTGCGGAAAGTTTTCACCCATGTAAATATTCTCTATATCTACATTCAGATGTATGCTGTATTGTGGTCTGTCACCGTTTGTTCCGATCAGACTGATATTGCAGGAGTCAAGGTATCGACAATCGACAAACGGCTCACCCGGTACGGCATTGATGATCTGAAAGTGTATACCGGAGCGACCCATCATGCAATGCTGACCCCGTATCCTTATATAAGCGATATGTTGAAAAAACGGGCGCCGGTTATAACCGATAATAATCCTGATTTTCCCGACAGTCATATTTGATGCTCCACCGGGCATGCCGCCCGACGGACGGGTTACTCCTGAAAAAGAGATGAAAAAATGGACTATACCAGATTACGCTCACTCGCCGCGCACCATGGCACGCCGGTTCTGTTCCTATCGGAAAACAGGTTGAAAGACAATTGCAATGCCCTGCGGACCGCATTACCCGGCGTTGACCTCTACTATGCCGTAAAATCAAATGCCGTTCCTGAAATATTATCGGTAATGGCCGGAGAAAACATGTTTTTTGATGTCAGCACGAGCGGTGAAATCGGCAACGTAGGGGCCGTGGGGATATCGGGCTCACGGTGCCTGCATACGCACCCGGTTAAAACCGACCGGGAAATACGCAACGCCCTGGATTTCGGAATTTCCCTGTTTGTCGCAGATAACGAGCGCGAGCTTTACAAACTCGTACCATATAAAGACCGCCTGGGAATTCTTGTCCGGTTGAGCATTCAGAACCCCGGTTGCGTTGTCAACCTCTCTCATAAATTCGGTGTCGAGCCGGAAGCCGCATTCGATCTTATACAGGTTGCTCACGGCATGGGGCTGACGGTTGAAGGTATCTGTTTTCATGTAGGATCGCAAAACGAAAATTCGCTTAAATTCAATGAAGCGCTGGAGTATTGCAGGGACATTTGCCGGAAAGCGGCACTGGCCGGGATTGTGCTGAAAATTGTCGATATCGGCGGCGGTTTTCCAATCGATTATATCTCCGCAGCAGTACCCCTTGCTCGATTTTGCCGTCCTGTTAACGAATACCTCGAACGGTATTTTGCCGGATACCGGATTATTGCCGAACCCGGACGGTTTATCTGCGGAACCGCCCTGACGCTGGCAACAAGCGTTATCGGCAAGTCGATGCGCAACGGCGTGTGGTGGTATTACCTCGATGAAGGTCTGTATGGATCATTCTCGGGAAAAGTTTATGATCATGCCGAATATCCCATGGTTGTTCCGCGTGACGGCGAGCGGTATACCTCGACACTGGCGGGACCTACCTGCGATTCAATAGACGTTATTTATGAAAACATACCGCTTCCGGAGCTGAAAATCGGCGATATACTGATTTTCGGCTCAATGGGCGCGTATACCACCGCAAGCGCATCGAATTTTAACGGCTTTCCAAAAGCGAAAGTTGTCGTTATTGAATGATGATGTGAAAGGAAATCCTCATGAATAATGAAATGAATTATCAGAACTCCGAAGGGACCTCGCTGTGGCTCGAAAACCTGATTGACGGTACTGCGGGGATGCGAATCAAGGCACGGCACGCGGTGACCTGCTCAGCCAGCCCGTTTCAGAAAATCGAGGTGTTCGACACCTATAGCTTCGGACGGATTCTGGTCCTGGGAGGAAATCCGGTTCTTACCGAAAAGGATGAATGCATTTATCATGAAATGATAAGCCATCCTGCAATGCTTATGCATACAGTCCCCGAAAAAGTTTGTATAATCGGCGGCGGTGACGGCGGTTGCCTCAGGGAAGTCCTGAAACACGAGTGCGTGAAAAAAGCCACGGTGGTTGAAATAGATCACCAGGTGAAAGATGCCGTCGAGACCTATTTCCCCGACCTGGCGCACGGATTTGCCGATCCAAGGACCGAGGTCATTATCCGTGATGGATTTGAATTCCTGAACAGCGCCGGCACGCGATGGGATATCATTATCGTGGATTCATACGATCCCGGCGGACCGGTACAGTCCCTGGAAACGGCTTCATTCTATTCTCTTGTCGCCGACCGGCTCGAAAAAAACGGCGTTGCCGTGTTCCAGACCGATTCTCCCATGCAGCGGGGAGAGTTTTTCAGGCAGGCGGCCCGCAATATCGGCGCCTATTTTACAGCATGCAAGCCCTGCCTCTGCATGATGCCCTCATTTCCCGGGGGAACGTGCAGTTTCATGGTTGCCGCAAAAGAAGAACCTCTGCTTGCCGGATTCAGCCCGGAGCGGTATGCACTGATTGAGAAAAAATGCAAATATTATAATAAAGCCGTGCATTCGGGAGCTTTCATGCTTCCCGAAAATATTGCAACATTACTTAAACCATAATTCGAAAAGGATTTGAAAAATGATTGAGAAAAAGCATGATGATTTTTTTGACGAACCGGAAGGAGCGCAGGACTCCGGGAAGGAATTGATGGACCTTATTGAAAAGCAGGAAAAGAAGTCCGCTGTTACCTTTGCAAAAGGCGACAAAGTATCCGGGCCGGTAATCAAGCTGGGAAGCGAATTTGCATTTCTGGATATCGGGGCCAAAAACGAAGCGGTTATGAAAATCGATGAACTGAAAGACAATGCCGGAAACGTAACAGTGCGGGAAGGCGACACCGTTGAAGGATATATTGTTTCAGGCGATGAAGGAGAAACAATTGTCAGCAAATCGCTTGCTTCATACACAGGAAGCATTGCTGAGCTGAAAAATGCAATGCAGGCGAAAATACCGGTCCAGGGCAAGGTCACCGGCGTGAACAAAGGCGGCTTGAATGTAAAAGTAATGGGCAAGCGCGCTTTTTGCCCGGCCTCGCAGATCGATGTCAAGTATGTTGATGATCTGAATTCCTATTTAGGAAAGACATTTTCTTTTGTTATCAGCAGGATTACCGAGCGCGGCAGGAATATTGTCGTGTCGAGAGTACCGCTGCTTGAGCAGGAACTGTGGAAAGAGATCGATGCAATTGCCGCCGACGCAGGGACCGGAAAGGTCTATACCGGCACGATCACGCGGATTGCCAAATTCGGATTGTTTGTCGATCTGGGGCCGGCCGAAGGACTTGTGCATGTGTCCGAGGTCTCCTGGGACCGGGCACAGGAGCTTGAAAAGTCCTTTTCTCCAGGGCAGAAAATAGAGTGCGTGGTGCTGGGCGTCGAGAAAAAGAAAAGCATTCAGGACACAAAAATATCGCTATCGATCAAACAGGTATACGGCGACCCCTGGGAAACGGTGAATGAAAAATTTACCGTCGGTTCACAAGGGCACGGCGAGGTGACCCGTCTGACCGATTTTGGCGCATTTGTCAAACTTGTTCCCGGCGTTGAGGGGCTGGTGCATGTTTCCGAAATGTCGTGGAGCACCCGGGTGCGGCATCCGAAAGATATTGTCCATCAGGGCCAGCAGGTTAAAGTGACCGTTCTCGGGATTGATCAGGAAAAAAAGACCATATCACTCAGTCTTAAAGATGTCGATTCCGATCCGTGGAAAAATATTGCCGACCGGTTTCCCGAAAAAAGCATGGCAAAAGGAACGGTGGCGAACAAGACAAAGTATGGTTATTTTGTCGATCTTGCCGAGGGCATAACGGGATTGCTGGTAAACAGCAATATTTCATCCGATAAAAAAGATTCGATTAATGTTGGTGATGAACTCGAAGTGCGCATCGAATCTGTTGACCCGGAAAAGCGGCGAATAGCCCTTTCATACGGTATCGAGCAGGCACACGAGAACACCGAAGAAGTCGAACAATTTCTTGAAAAGCAGGAAAGCAAATCCACCGCATCCAGGCAGCCGTCATCGGAGTTTGGTGAAGCGCTGCAGGCTGCGTTGACGAATAAGAAATAGCAATCCGTGCCGTGTCCGCTCAGTGGCAGCGGTTTTCTCCGAAAGTACACCGGCTACTGCCATAGGCGGTGTACTGACGGCCCACGTTGCCGGGCGAAAGCTGCATGCTATACTACAATACCCATGCGGCGCGGTTCGCAGGGATAAAAATGAAAGGGTAGTTCAATGAACATTCTCGTTGTCGGCGGCGCGGGGTATATCGGAAGCCATGTCGCGCGCGCATTTCTTGACCAGAACCACACAGTGACGGTATATGACAATCTCAGCCTCGGGCGCAGGGAGAACTTGTTTGACGAAAGTGAGTTTGTGTGCGGCGATATCCTCGATTATGACTGTCTGGTCTCGACAATGAAACAGGGATTTGACGGCCTTGTTCATCTTGCGGCGTTCAAAGCCGCGGGGGAATCCATGCTCGCGCCGGAAAAATATGCAACTAACAATATCAGCGGGACCATATCACTGTTGAATGCCGCGGCTGAGACCGGGATAAAAAATATCGTGTTTTCATCATCTTCGGCAGTCTACGGCGAGCAGCAGTACCTTCCGATTGATGAAGCGCATCCTCTGGCGCCGGAAAGCTTCTATGGATTTACCAAACTAGAGATCGAACGGTTGCTCGACTGGTATTCCCGACTGAAAGGATTGCGCTATGCCGCACTCAGGTATTTCAACGCGGCCGGCTACGATCCGCAGGCGCGGATTACCGGGCTGGAAAAAAATCCGGCCAACCTGCTGCCGGTTATCATGGAAGTTGCTTCGGGAATCCGCAATGGCCTTGAAATTTTCGGCGATGACTACGGCACTGAAGACGGTACCTGTATCCGGGATTATATCCACGTGAGCGATCTTGCCGATGCGCATGTGCGTGCAATGCACTATATCGCCAACAGGACCGACAACCTTATTGTTAATCTCGGCAGCGAGACCGGCGTCAGTGTTCTGGAAATGGTTGAAGCCGCACGGCGGATCACCGGAACCCCGGTGCCTGCACGAGTTGTCTCCCGCAGAGCGGGGGACCCTGAAAAACTTGTCGCATCATCGGGAAAAGCAAATGAACTCCTCGGCTGGAAAGCAAAATACAGCGACGTGGATTCCCTGGTGGCGACAACATGGAGTGTGTACCGGAAGAATTCACCGGACAATTTTCACCGGAACGCAAACACCAGCGATGCAGAAACTGATTTGTAGAGCGATCGCACCAGGGGCGGTGCATAAAAGCGCCGGGCAAATTTGTTGATATCCTTATCACCCTTCTCTTTTTTGAAAAGAGAGTACAACACCGGCCTTTTTGTAATATCTGTTCCGATACGCTCGAAAATGAGATTGCCGTTTTTTTCCCAGATCTGAAGATGGAATTTCGTGTGGGCAGTGTAGGAAACCGGCCGGGAATAATGGCCCTCACCGTATTTGCCTCCGCGCCAGCCCGGGGGTTGGATGATACGATGCTCGATCGTACATGAATAGGGAAATGCCACGAGGTCGACATCGTGCTTTTTTGTCAATTGGTAGATATACAGGGAGATGCTGTCGAAATTTGAGGTGTCTTTCTTGAGGACAGATGCTTTTTTCTCAAACAGCTTGCCGATTGAGTCACCAAGAGAATCCGACTGATGGATTTGAAAATGCTGCGACAGCTCAAAGGGAACAAGCCCGTTGAGTGCTTCAAGAAAAAAAGAATCGGTGAACTGCGTATCAGGCTCTGACCGCGTATCGTCCAGATACTCAGTCAAAATATTCTGCAGTGGAATAAATAGAATCGTAGCGGATGTATCATAAAGAATGTCGTGATTGCTGTGCACATACAGCATTTTGGCTTTATGGCCGCAGGAAAAAAGAAGTACCGGAGCAAGAATGAGAATTATCTTACCGGGTCTGCAAAAATATCTGAGCGGGATAAAAACAAACCTTTTCATATGGTGCTGTAAAATGTTGTGTTTCAGTCGACCGAAGCCTTTCCATGATTATACATCATCGAAAAATAAGCGGCAACAAAAAGGTTGTTCATTCGCTCCTTAGTTTTTTTGGTGCGGACAAGTACTGCTATTGGGTGCCTGCTAAAAATGACTTTCAACGAATTTTGAAGGGCGAATGTCCGCCGTCGCTTACAGGCTTAAGCCTTCGTCTTCAACTTGACTTGAGCCTATGCAGCGAGCTTCGGCTTTACTAGTCGGCTCTACAAGTCGGCGCGCCAGGATGGAGCAATGATTTTGTGTAACCATGATTACCCGTTCCACCTGAACAGGTACACTATTTATTTTACTTACACCATATTTGCGATACAGTACACTAGCGTGAATGCTGTTTTGAAACTATAGCCCGGGAGGTTTTTTCATGAAAAAGCCGGCAATTACTATCGGCGTACTACTGATCCTTGCAGTCGGCGCGCTGGTTTACTTGAAAACCCGTCCTTCGCACCTGGAAATCGCGCAGAAAGCGGAAAACCGCGCAGCCTACAGTGAAGCACTTGAGGAGTATGTCCACGCGCTGATGGAGGTCACCGAAAACAAGAAGCTTCCTGATAAAAACAAAGCAAAAGTGCTCGGCGCGTCTGAGTGGAAAAACATGGTTGCGGATTACCTGACATGGGTCGGGGCGGGCACCCGGAATATTAATGAGGGTTACTATGACGCCACGCAGGGCATTGCGCGATGCACGTCACTGGTGCCGGACCAGAATTTTATGCTCGAATATGAGGAACGACCGGCTGCACTTGACGGGTTCAAGCAGCTCTGGAACGATGCCTTTTTCCCTGAAATGGTTCCCATGCCGGACAGCCATATTCCCCTTATCAAAAAAGCAATGGCTGAAAATATCTCCGTATTGAAAATTTCGTCAAGCAGGAATTATACGTATTCGGGATTTCTACTGGATATTAATGCCGCAAAAAGGACCGATTTTCATCTCTATGCAGATAACAGTATTCATCTTTTTGCCGAGCCGGGCACCTCTCTCCTGGTCTGCAAAAGTTCGGCAACATTTCCTTCAGGACAGGTATGGGAGTCATTGTACAGCATAATTCCGGTTACCGTTCCTGATTCCTCATCAGTCGTTTCGTTCAGGCTTCAGACACGAGTGAACAGAGAAAAGAGAGGGGAGTAAGAATCGGGGCCGGCGGGATAGTGGCGTGACGGACGGGAATCCATCCGGGAACCATTCCGGCATTCCATCGCTCCATTTCCCCGGTTTTTACTCGTATTCCAGCAGATAGCTCTCGATAAACATATCGATGTCACCGTCGAGTACTGCAGCGGTATTCGATGTTTCGGTATTGGTGCGGTGGTCTTTTACCATATTGTATGGGTGAAGGACATAGGACCGGATCTGACTTCCCCATTCGATTTTTTTCTTTTTGGCAAGTTTTTCCAGGCGCTGCTTTTCTTCTTCTTCTTTGAAATGCTGTCTGACCCGGGCTTTCAGGATCCTGAGTGCGGTTGCCCGGTTTTTTATCTGAGACCGCTCATTCTGACATTGCACGACAATGCCGGTCGGTACATGTGTCATTCTGACAGCCGAATCGGTTTTATTGATATGCTGCCCGCCCGCGCCGCTGGCGCGATAGGTATCCACCCGTATTTCGCTCTCTTCAAGCGCAATATCATCAGCCTCTTCGATAAGCGGATATGAATACACCGATGCGAATGATGTATGCCGCCGGCTGTTGGAATCGAACGGGGAGATGCGGACCAGGCGATGCACACCGCTTTCGGCCTTGAGGTGCCCGTAGACATAATCGCCCCGGATTTCCATAGTAACGCTTTTCAGTCCGGCCTCATCCCCGGGAAGTGAATCGAGGATGGTATACTCAAATCCTTTGCGTTCAAGCCATCGACAGTACATCCGGAAAAGCATTTCGCACCAGTCACAGCTCTCGGTGCCTCCTGCGCCGCTGTGAATGCTCAACACTGCCGGACAATCGTCGTCTTCGCCGCCGAGTTTTCTGAGAAATTCCAGTTTGTCTATTTCATGCCCGATTTTTCGTGCATTATCCGAGAGCTGTTCAAGTGAATCGGTGTCGTTGTCCTCAAGCGAAATTTCATACAGCTCGAATATGTCGGTAAACTCGGTGTGCACATGCTCCCATGCGTCAATATGTTTCTTGAGCTCCTTTATTCGTTTGAGCACCGACTTTGCGTTTCTGGTATCGCTCCAGAATTCATTGGCGGTTGTTGCAGACTCGAGCTGCGAGCACTCCTCTTTCCTGGCATCAATATCAAAGATACCCCCTGAGGTTCTCGATCCGCTTGCCCATTTCTTTTATCTGCTCCAGTTCAAGAATTTCAGCCATACGTTCTCCTGTTTGTTCCGGGAATGTCCGGATATGTTTAGTTTTCCTTTAAATATACATTAAGTGTTTATTGCTCAATCATTTAATGACTTTCGCAACAGTGGCCGTAAGTACTAAATTTGGACTGAATAAGCAAAATGTATACCATATATTGTGGTTTTTTTTATTATAATCCTTGACTTTGAATTTTGGTCTTCATATATTTCAAAAAGCCGCATACCACATATTGTGTTTTTTGCAGCCGCAGGAAAATAAATAATTCAGGGGTTCGTAAACATTTAAGCATTCAGGAGAGACTGGAAATGGCGCCATTAACTTCGTCTGCAGCCCCCGACAGCCAGGGGACCGTAAAATCAGCTATTCAGAAAGAGAAAAACATGCAGAAATCCACCACCACAGCCGGTACACTGAAGCAAAAGCTGACAAAAAAGAAAGCGGCGCTTACCCGGAATGCACGGACCGTACTTCAGAAACGGTATCTTATAAAAGATGATACCGGTACTGTAATTGAAGAACCTGAAGATATGTTTTTCCGTGTTGCCCGGAACATTGCACAGGCTGAGACCAGGTTTGATCCCGGGGCTGATGTTGATCGATGGACTGAAAAATTTTATGCCATGATGACCGATCTTGATTTTCTTCCAAATTCCCCGACATTAATGAATGCAGGAAGAGAGCTTCAGCAGTTGTCTGCCTGCTTTGTACTTCCTGTGGGAGATTCAATGCAGGAAATATTCAATTCGGTAAAAAATACCGCGCTCATTCATAAAAGTGGCGGGGGAACAGGTTTTTCATTTTCGCGAATTCGGCCGAAAAACGACATGGTAAAAACAACAAAGGGTATATCAAGCGGCCCTCTGTCGTTTATGCGGGTGTTTGATACCGCGACGGAAACAGTCAAGCAGGGAGGTACCCGCCGGGGCGCGAATATGGGGATTCTCGAATGTACGCATCCCGAAATTATGGATTTTGTCGAGACAAAAGAAAAGGACGGTATCCTTTCCAATTTTAATATTTCTGTGGGCATTAACGATGAATTCATGCAGGCGTTGAAGAAGGATGATGAATATCCTTTGCGGAACCCGCGGACGGGTGAAATTGTCGGCCGCCTGAAAGCATCGAAGCTGTTCAGGCGCATTGTCGAGCTTTCATGGAAAAACGGTGAGCCGGGCGTGGTGTTCCTCGATAAAATCAATGAGCATAATCCTACACCGAATGTCGGGCAGATGGAGAGCACGAATCCCTGCGGTGAGCAGCCACTTCTTGCCTACGAATCTTGCAACCTGGGCTCAATTAATCTTTCGCATATGATTACCGTTGAGAATGGAAAGAAAGAGGTTGACTACGCGAAACTCGGCGAGATTACAAAAGACGCGGTACGGTTCCTTGATAATGTGATAGATATGAACAGGTATCCGCTTCCCGAGATCGACAAGATGACAAAGGGAAACAGAAAAATCGGGCTGGGGGTCATGGGCTTCGCAGACTTGTTGATTGAATTCGGCATACCATATAATTCTCATGCTGCAGCAAATCTCGCTGAAGAGATCATGCGGTTTATTCAGGAGGAAGGTCGCAAATACAGCGCGTTTCTTGCACATGAACGGGGAACATTTCCGAATTTCAAAGGCTCTATTTTCGACAAACCCGATGGAATCAAAGTCCGGAATGCAACGGTCACCACTATTGCGCCAACCGGAACATTAAGTATGATTGCGAGCTGTTCAAGCGGAATTGAACCGGTTTTTGCTATTGTGTATGAAAAAAACGTACTCGATCAGCATCTTCTTGACGTTCATCCTGCATTCGAGAAGATCGCGCGGGATGAAGGTTTTTATTCTGAAGAGTTCATGAAAATGGTTGCTGAATCGGGCAGCTTGAATAAGATATACGGCATACCGAAAAGAATTCGCGATATTTTTGTAACCGCGCACGATATCGAACCGCGGTGGCACATCACCATTCAGGCTGCGTTTCAGAAGTATACCGATAATGCTGTGTCAAAGACGGTGAATTTCAGGAATACGGCGACGGTTACCGATGTTGAAGAGGTTTTCCGGTACGCCTATGAGCTTGACTGCAAGGGCGTAACTGTATACCGGGACGGCTCCCGGGCCGGACAGGTAATTACAAGCGGCAAAGGCGGTGCACAGGTATCGTCGACCGGCACTGTTGTCGGCGGTGCGATTACTCCCCGTCCCAGGCCCAACATAACCCGGGGACGTACCTATAAAACAAAAACAGGCTGCGGAAACCTTTATGTCAATGTTAATTACGATCAGGCAGGATTGTGCGAAGTTTTTACGCAGATGGGCAAGTCCGGTGGCTGCGCCGCATCGAATTCCGAAGCTGTCGCACGAATGATTTCGCTCGCGCTCAGGTCGGGCGTAGACCCCAAATCGATTGTCGAACAACTGCGGGGGATCCGGTGTCCGGTCCCGACCTGGAACGAAGGCGAAATGATCCTTTCGTGTGCTGATGCTATTGGGAGAATTATTGAAAAAGCGCTCAACGACTTGTCCGGAACCCAGATCCCGCTCGGGCAGACAACGACCGATGCTTTGCCCGATACTACCGGGGGGACGTCACGCAAGCACGGGTTTGCAAATATAGGGCTCTGCCCGCAGTGTCCGGAGTGCGGGGGTATGATGGAGCATGAAGGTGGATGTGCGCTTTGCAGGGCCTGTGGTTTTTCAAAATGCCTCTAAGCAAGATATTGCCGGACCACCCATTGCAGTTTGTGCCTGTGTCGAAAGATGCGGGCTTTCTTTGTTTGGTCGAATTATTTTGTCGGGAAATAAATGCATGCCTGTGTAGAGTATTATTTTCTGATTACACAATTCGCTGATAAACGTACCAGAAAAGCGGCATTCGCTGGAATGTCCGGTTTTGCATTTTAATGAAATATAAGCCCAGAGACATAATAGCTTTCCTTCTCAGGTTCCGGTGGGGAGTTATAGCAAGTGTTGTGGCGGTAACGCTGGTGCTGGGATATTTTGCTACAAAAATCCATGTCGATAATGATATTACCAAGGCTGTTCCCGGAGACCTTCCTGAAAAAGTAGCCTATAAAAAGCTTAACACCCTTTTTTCTTCGCCGAGAAATGTTTTGTTTCTTGCCGAATTCTCAAAAATGGGCCTGGTTGAAAAAATCGATTCCATTTCGTCGTGGGCAGCGGGATTCGATTCTATTCCGGGGGTAAAAAAGGTTGTTCATCTGGGATCTGTTCAGGTTCCGGTGAAGGGGGGATTTTTTGGAATTAAAACCAGATACATCGTACCGCCCAAAAAAGAGATACGCGAAAACATTCTACGGAAAAGAATACGGGAAAACAGCGAATTTACGCATTCGCTTATTTCTGAAAATGAATCTGTCTTTACCATGGTTTTTCCGCTTGATCCGGATGCGGACCAGGATGCATTGATGCATGCGATTATCAATCGGGCCGAACGGCTGGATAAATATCCTGATGTCGAAATACACCTCACCGGCGCACCGGCGCATATTTATTATATCGACAGTATCATGAAAAATGATTTCAAAATCCTGTTGCCGATATCACTCGTGCTGGTTTTCCTTCTTCTCTACGCTGTTCTGAGGCGACTGTTGTATGTTGGCGCCTCGCTGGTTATAATATGCATTTCGCTTGTCTGGACATTTGGTATTATGGGACTGGCCGGGGATCCTTTTACGATTGTTACCTCGGTAATACCGGTAATATTATTTCCTATCGGCGTTGCGGGTGCCATCCATGTTGTAAAGACATTCGTCAGACTTTCGCGAAATACGGGCCACGATGTCGGAAAAGCGCTTCAGGAAACATACTCAGAGCTTATGCGGCCGATCTTTCTTTCGGCGGTGACTACCAGCGCAGCATTTGCTTCATTCGGCTTCTCCGAAAACCTGTGGACAAAGAAATTCGGAATTTATACGTCGATCGGCGTGGCCTTTGCGCTTCTCCTGACTATCATTCTTCTTCCAATATTTATTTCATTCGGCCGTTCTCCTGCCGGAGATGCTCCCGGAAAGCACGTGTCGCACAAGCCGGAAAACGATATCTGGAAACGATATTTCGATTTTCTGGTTGTATCCAATAACTGGGTATTTTTACTGCTTGTTATCATTGCCGTTGCTGCGACGGGGTTTTTCAGAGTCAAGGTAGAGCATAACTATATTGCCATGTTTCCACGGGACAGCGAGGTTCGCAAATCCGATGAGCTTATCGCCGAACATCTCGGCGGCACCCGTTTTTTTTCCATCACCCTGGAACACGAAGGGGAAAAGCTTACCTCGAAAAAAGAGTGGAAAACGATTGCATCGATCATCGATTTTCTGGACAAGCAGGAAGGTGTCGGCGCTGTTTCATCACTTGTGCCGCTTATAAACAAAGTCAGTATGCTTGTCGGCAAGGAACAATTTTCCAATGCGGGTCTTGCACTGCTTCTGGGATCAAAGAGCCTTTTTTCCGGAAGTCTTCAGGATTATTTGAACAGTTGGATCACGCCGGATAGAAAAATCACAAAAATCGACCTGGCGTGCAAGAATATTCCCGGCCTGGAATATTCAGAATTGGCTGAGCGTATCCGTAATCATATTAATGAAAAGTATCCATCGTGGAATGTTCTGGTGGCAGGGCCTGCTATCCTGAACGATTCGATGATTGACATTCTGATACATACCCAGATAACGTCGCTGATTATAACATTTATCTCGGTTTGTATCATTTTGTGCATTATTTTCAGGTCGGTCACGACCGGGCTTTCGGCAACGATCCCGATAATCTTGTCAACATTGTTTGTATATTCGCTGATGGGGTTATTTGGTGTAACAATCAATTCGGTAACAGTAATTATCGTTAATACGTGCATTGGTATCGGCATTGATTACTCAATCCATTATGTTGCGGGATACCGGTTTATTGCGCAACAGCGTGAGAACCGTCTGGATGCACTGCTCGGCACGGCGCGCAACAAGGGCACAGTTATTATTTTCAATACATTTATTGTGGGGGTCGGTTTTCTGGTGCTTGCCATTTCGAGTTTCCCGCCGATCAGGCATTTCGGCATGTTTACATTTATATCGATGGCGACGAGTTGTGCGTTTGCCCTGGTATTTCTCCCGGTTTTTTTGCGACAATTCGGTAACCTGGTTGTAAAGAAATAATACTACATGAGAGGAGAGTACTTATGATCTTTGGAAAGAATGGTCCGGTATGTGTGGTATGGATTGTGTGTGTCCTTGCCGCCGGAGCAATGGCGGGAAATTCATTTCAGGGGACCTGGTGTGTGGACGAGCAGGACCTGACTATCAGGTTTCACGGGAAGGATTCCCTGAAAGTACGGAGCAGTGATGAGGAAGGCGTTAGCGGCGCGGGCTCGTATTCCGTAAAGGATTCTCTTCTGTCCGCCACGATACGGAACGGGGAGTTAAAGATCGAGATGGGGTACCGTTATTCGTGGGAGACTGATTCAATCGTGCGCGCGCGGATATCCTTTATCACCATAAACGGCGATTCGGTTGAGCACCCCACTGAATGGATGAATATGCAGCGATGCGATACAGGGAAAGCTGGTGCAACGGATTGGCCGGCGGACCGGGAGAGCGGGACGCCTGCTCAGGAAGCAGAAAACAACAATGAACCATCCGAAAAAGAGTGAAAGGACAGTGGTATACGATGGGAAAAAAGATCGTTTTGACCGGCGGAGCGCGTGGTATCGGGCGTGCTGTTGTTGAAAATCTTGCGAGTGAAGGACACGAAATTGCATTTAATTATAAAGCAAGCAAAGACGACGCTGATCAGATTGTGAGAAAGATAGCTGATAATAACGGTACGGCATTTGCATTTCAGAGCGATATTTCCGATTATGAGCAGGCCGGAGAGTTTATCAAAAATGCAAAAGAGCAGCTCGGGGACATTGATGTTCTTATCAATAACGCGGGGATCACCCGGGACAAAAGCCTCTTTATCATGCCTTCAGAGGAGTGGAATGAGGTTATCAATACCAATCTCAACGGCTGTTTTAATGTAACCCGGCATCTCATTGGTTTTTTTATGAAAAACAAGAAGGGAAATATAATTAATGTTTCATCGGTGAGCGGGATCGTTGGCGTAGCCGGCCAGACAAATTACTGCGCATCAAAAGCAGGAATAATTGGTTTTACCCGGTCGCTGGCCAGAGAAGTTGCAAAACTGCAAATACCGGTAAATTGCGTCGCACCGGGATATATAGAAACGGATATGACGGCAAAGATTCCGGAAAAGCACCGCAAGGAGCTGAAAAAGATGATTCCCATGCAGCGCTTTGGCAGTGTTGCCGAGGTTGCAGACCTTATTTCTTTTCTGGTATCGGATAAGGCGGGCTATATTACCGGGCATGTTTTTGCCGTTGATGGGGGAATGACTGCATGAATAGTAACGCCGGGTTGAATTTTTACGGGAAGGTGGCGTATGTTTTCTATTGAAGAGATTACCAGATACGTGCCTCACCGGTATCCGTTTCTGCTTATTGATCGCGTGCTGGAGTTTGAGGCGGACCGTTCGGTGAAAGTATTGAAAAATGTATCAATCAATGAAGCACAGTTCCAGGGGCATTTTCCGGAGAAGCCGGTTTTCCCGGGAGTGTATATCATTGAAAGCATGGCCCAGGCATCATGTTTTCTCCTCGCTAAATCGGCGGGCGGGATTGACCCCGATGCCGTGTATGTGCTGGGAAAGGTGGCGAAAATGTCATTTTTTGAACTGGTAATTCCGGGCGATCAGTTGATTACTACGGTGCAGATAGAAAAGAAACTCGGGGACAATGCAATGGTCCGGGTACGCTCGACAGTCGGGGACAAGCTTGCGGCAAAAGGTGAGCTGATGTTTGCGGCACGGACAGGCAAAGTGACCGGTGAGGGGCCCTGATTTCCTTTCGGCCCGGTCAATATATTGAATTTATTATTCATATTTACTATTTTAGGAAACTGTTTACACGGGAACACTTTACATATTCAAAATCATTTGATTTGCTCCCCTAAATGACTAAAAAGAGAGTTGTTATTACCGGCCTGGGTGTTGTAGCGCCAATTGGCCGGGACACACATGCATTCTGGGACGCGGCGGTTAAGGGAACCAACGGGATCAGACCTGTTCAATCTTTTGATCCGGCCGATTTCAAGACAAAGGTCGGTGGTGAAGTATTGGATTTTGATCCAGGCCTGTATCTTTCGCCCGGGCAGATACATTCAATGGACCGGTCGAGTCAGATGGCTGTTGCGGCGGCCACAATGGCTGTCGAATCATCGGGACTTGATACTGAAAAGGAAAAGCCTCACCGGTTCGGAGTTGCCATGGGCACCACGATGGGCGAGCCGCAGGTCCTTGAAAAAGGGATCCAGATTCAATACGACACCGGCGATCCAAGCCGGATTCCGTCATCACTTCCCCGCCAATATCCATGTGCGGTTATTCCGGAAAATCTGGCCGCGCAATTCAATGCATACGGCCCGAATATCATTATCCCTACTGCTTGCGCCGCAGGAAATTATGCCCTGGGATACGCGTATGATCTTATCTGCCTGAATGAAGCGGATGTTTTGCTTGCCGGTGGAAGTGATCCGTTTTCAAAAATTGCATTTACCGGTTTTAACCGGCTTCTTGCTACCGCCAGGGAAGTGTGCCGTCCGTTTGATAAAAACCGGGACGGTATGGCTGTTGGTGAAGGGGCGGGGGTGCTTATTGTCGAAGAGCTGGAGCATGCACGGGCACGGGGAGCGGATATTCATGCGGAATTGCTGGGTTATGGTCTCGGCTGCGATGCATTCAAGATGACAATTCCCGATCCCACCGGACAGGGCGGGATCATTGCCCTGAATAAAGCACTCAAAAATGCGCAGGTATCTCCTGAGGAAGTAGATTACATCTGCGCACATGGCACCGGTACCGGTGAAAACGATAAAAGTGAAACTATTATTATAAAAGAAACAATGGGAAAACGGGCGTACGAAATCCCGGTCAGCTCAATCAAATCGATGTGCGGGCATACAATGGGAGCGGCTTCGGCAATAGAAGCTGCGGCAAGTGTTCTCTGTATCAGAAACAACATTGTCCTTCCCACTATCAATTATGCCGAGCCTGATCCTGATTGCGATCTCGATTATGTGCCGAATACCGCCAGAGAGATGCACCTCAACACAGTCGTGTCGAATGCATACGCTTTTGGCGGAAATACTTCGTCAATAATTTTCAGACGGTTCAAAGGATAGCTTAACACGTATGGCTGATGAGAAAATTGTGATTTCCCGGATAAATGCTCTGTGTTCACTTGGTATCGGGACTGACAATATCCGGCAGAATTTATCGACTGTTCCTTCACCTGCAAGCGTAAAATCGTTTGAATATCATGAATTTGATTCTGAGGTTTCCTGTTTCAGAGTTCCCTCATTTGATCCTGTCGAGGTCCTGGGAAAAAAAGGCCTCCGAACCAAAGATTTTGCCACAAAGCTTTTTCTAAGCACTGCGGAAAGCGCGTTCAAAGACATTTTTGAAGCTGCGTCTGAAGAAGAGCGCACCGGCCTGTGTATCGGTACTGCTTTCGGTTCTATCCAGAGCATCGGCGATTTTCTCAGTGATTCAATTGTGAATGGTGTAAATAATGTGAATCCGCAGGCATTTGCCAATACTGTTATCAATTCACCTACCAGTAATGCAAATATCCGCTACGCGATCAAGACTATGAGCACGACCATATCCACCGGATTCAATGCCTCGCTTGATGCCCTTATTTATACGTATAATTATTTACGCCGGGGATATCATAATTCAATTGTTGCCGGAGGATTCGAAGAGATCAGCTATTACTCCCTCCTGGGTCTTCAGCGAAGCGGTGCACTGCCGAAAAGCGGAATGATGCGTCCGTTTGCTCCTGACGCCGATGGATATCTGATGGGGGAGGGG
>WJKA01000126.1 GCA_014729375.1 Chitinivibrionales bacterium | reverse complement strand
TGCTTCGACAAGGGGGTGGGAAGGGACGGGGAATGGAAGACGGCACAGTATAACGATTTCGCATGCACTGCCCGGGGCATCGATGCCCTCCCAGAAGCTGTCTGTTCCCAGGAGTACCATTGAGGCACCTTCCTTGAATTGTGAAAGGAGTGTCGGACGGTTGCCGGAAATTCCCTGTGCCAGAAGATTAGCGTCAGGGATTGCAGGAGACATTTTCAATATCGAATAGACATTTCGAAGACGGGAATTCGAGGTGAACAGGCAGAGTATGTTTTTTTTGAATTTTTTCCACAGCTTTTCAACCACAGCCGCGGCAAACGGGACAAATTCAGGTGAGTCCGGCTCGGGGGCATTGACAAACGCTCCTCTGATTGACTGGTTCGACGAGAAAGGACTCTCGAAAATTTTCGTATCGGTTGAATGGACAAAATCCCCGGTAAGCCCGAGTTTTTGCATCAGATATTCCATAGAGCTTGATACTGAGAGTGTTGCGGAAGTAAAAACTATTGCTCCTTCAGTGCGTTCCCACACGTCTTTCAGTATTGCCCCGACATCAAGCGGCACCCCGCACAGCTTTACCCATCCCCTGGTACGGTTGCCTTCGATCCAGAACACATGATTCTGGGTAATTCCGCGCGCTGTGTATGCAAGATCGGCTTTGAGCTGGGATGTATTTTCTCTGCAATGATCGATTTCATTAATGATTTCATCAGATGCAGGATTATTTTCAATTGCACTGCATTCGTGCAGGAGCTGGAGCAGGATTTCCTGCATTTCATTAATACTGATTTCTATCTGAGCCAGCTCCGGCAAAGAACCGAAAGGGTCGCCGGAATAGGCAAACTGATAGGAGGGTGTCCCGGGGCGTTTTTTTTCGGCCCACAAATCAAGCTCTTTGAGGAATGCTTCGGCGCTTTTCCGGACCCGCCTCAAGTGCTTCTTGATCTTTTTTGCCGCTTTCATAACAGGGGCATCGGCGAAATGACGCTCGACACGCTTGAGCATGGTATTAATTGTTTCTGAATACAGGTTGAAACGATTGGTATCAACTTCAACGCTGAGCTGATAATGTCCGACCGGTACCACATGATGCGCTTCGTCAAAAATCAGCGAGTCTATTTTCCCCAGAAACGGTGATTCGGAGCATACGTCCGAGAAAAACAGTGCATGATTAATAACGACAAGATGGGAATTAAGCGCTTTCCGGCGCGCGCATTGGAGAAAGCAGGTGTCGAAGAACGGGCATTGCCTTCCGGTGCACTCCCGGGAGTCGGCGGATACCAGACTCCAGATTTTTGCAAACCATTTGCGATTGAAACAGTTTTGTTCTTCAATGTCCCCTGTTGTGGTTTCCCAGGCCCAGCGGATCAGCGGCAGGACTGCGCCCCGCTCCCGGTGAGAAAGGTTGCCGAGTTTGCCGCTGAGCAGCAGGCTGAACCGTCGCCGGCAGAGATAATTGGAGCGCCCCTTGAGTACGGCATAGCGAAAATCATCTCCCGCGGCTTTTGTAACAATCGGAAGGTCTTTGGTCATGAGCTGATCCTGAAGGTTTCTGGTATGGGTCGAGACCACAATCCGGCAACTGTTTTTTGTTGCATAAAGGGCCGCCGGAACCAGGTAGGCAAATGATTTTCCGATTCCCGGCCCTGCTTCGGCAAGAAGCTGCGAGCGGCTGTTGAGTGTTCGGGCTACATGACGCGCCATTTCTATTTGTGACGGGCGTTCCGCATACTCGGGTGATGCCTTTGCAAGGGGCCCGTCAGTGTCAAAACAGACGGTGACATCTTGTTCCGCTATTGTCTCCTGGTTTTCTTCTGGTATAAGTTTGCCGGGAAGTTTCGGACGCGCACGCCGGTGGCGCTGTTGTTTCTCACCCGAGACAGTTTCGCAGCTTGTCCGGAGAAGCTGTTTCAGGAGTGAATGCGGTGCGAACCAGGCCATTTCTTCAAGCACCGGGTAATCTATCTCCAACATTTTATCAAGGAGTTTCAATGCCACCATTCCTGATGCCCGGGCATCATCAAGTGCCCGATGAGCTTCCAGAAGCGGGATTTTGAGTGCTGCGGCTATGTGTTTAAGTGAGTATGCCGGCCGGCGGGGGAGAACAATACGGGAAATGAGTGCAGTGTCGAGGTATGGCCGCTTGATTTTCTCACGGGAAATTCGTGCAAGTGATTCATTGAGAAAGGAGATATCGAATTCAACCTGGTGGGCGCACAAGGGAAGGTCCCCGATAAATGAAAGCAGGTGGTCGGCAACGCTGCTGAACGAAGGCGCATTCCTGACATCGTCGTCGGTAATGCCGGTAAGCTGGGTAATCTGCGGCGGGACCGGACGGCCGGGGTTTACAAATGTGGAGTACTCCGATTCGGCCTTTCCGTTCTGAAAGCGGACGGCGCCGATTTCTATAATACGCTCCTTTTTCGAGTCAAGACCTGTCGTTTCAAAATCAAGGGATATGAAATCCGGAACAAGCGGTCCGGTGATTTTTACCGGATTCGGCCGGGAAGATTTCCGGGATTTTTTCTTTTTCGAATTTTCGGCTGCCAGGGAAGCGAGCTTTTCCTGTGATGATTTGTTTGAGAGAAGATCGGACAATTTTGGCATCAGGCAATCTCGATACGGGAAAAAATGCGATGAATACGGTTCGCCAATGAAAAAGAATATAGATCACACGGGAGAAATCGGCAAGGCATTGCGGGCAATACAACCCGAGTAATGCTCAGGGCTGGTTGACCAGATCAAAAAAAGCGTCGCTGAGGGGATGGAGTATTTCAAGGACATTGCTGCATTCGGATTCGGTGCCCTGTTCGAGCTGGACATAACAATAATCGTAGAGAAGAAATATGCTTCGTGACGTCGAATCTTTTTGCTGCAGAGAAGACTGGAGCTGGGCGAGAATATTCTGGGAGCGGTTTAAAAGCTCACGGGAATGTTTCGGGTTTTCGAGTGCCTTGTGAATATAAAGAATGCATTTATCATGAAGCATGCAGATGGCCTTTGGCAGAGGGGCGGTGGTAATCTGCATTTCGGTATAATGCCGGGCGATAGTATTTCCGGTGGTTTTTATCATAATTCCAGCATCCTGCATCCGGTCTGCCTCGCCATAGCCCCACCGACCATCGAACCTCTCGAACGAGACGGCACAAAGGCAGGTGTCAATCATCAGGCAGGCATCCAGTGAACGGCATCTTGAGTTATTTACAAATCACCCATCAGGCCCATCAAATGATTGGCAC
>WJKA01000125.1 GCA_014729375.1 Chitinivibrionales bacterium | reverse complement strand
TTGTTAAGGGGATGCCGAAACCCTTTTTTTTGCGGTGAATGATTTCTTTGGGAAGTTTTTTGGAAAAACATTTTTTCAGCAGATATTTCCGGGTTAAGCCTTTCATTTTCATGTTCGAAGGAAGATGGTTAACGTATTCGGCAAATTCAACATCCAGAAATGGAGAACGGACTTCCAGGGAAACCGCCATGCTTGCGCGGTCTATTTTAGTCAAAATATCTTCGGCAAGATAAAACCGGGAATAGATGAAAACGAGTTGGTCAATCCAATCGCGGAAACGAGTCCCGGAACATGTTCGGGCTATATCTTCATAGGGATCAAAACCGCGTAATGCATGCTGCATGTCCCTGCTGAGAAGGCTTTGTTGGTCTTTGGGCGAAAATGCACCGAGCCATATCTGGTTGCGCCGGGGTAAATCATACCGAACGCCCGCAATAAACTTTTTGAGAATAAATGAGAGATTCATGTTTTTATTGGAGGCAGGTAATTTATCGGCAAGGGGAGCAATTATATTCCGATGGAAAAATGAGGGGATACGATTGTAGTGCCGGGCAAAGGCATGAGCGAGGAATGGATCATAGCCCGCAAGAAGCTCATCACCACCGTCACCGCCAAGCGCGACAGTTACCTGCTCCCGAGTGATTCTGGAAAGCAGGTAGGTTGGCAGGACCGAGGCGTCGGCAAAGGGTTCATCCAGAAAATTCCATATCTCGGGCAGGATATCAAACATTTCGCCGGGCGTGAAAATCCGCTCATGGTGGTTTGTCCCGAAGTGTGCGGCAACTTTGCGGGCATACTGAGATTCATTAAAAGATTTTTCCTTGAACCCGATAGAGAAAGTATTGATCGATTTCGGGTCCTGTATCTCCGAAAGAAGCGCCACGATCGAGCTTGAATCAATACCGCCGCTCAGAAAAACCCCCAGCGGTACGTCACTCATAAGTCGTCTATCAATGGATTGCTTGAGCAGCTCGATGAACCGCTGTTCCGCTTCCCGCTCTTCGATCATATCCTGCCGGTCAAATTTTATGTGCCAGTAGGGATGAACAGACGCTTTACCCCCTGAAAAGGCACAAAAATGGCCGGGTAAAAGCTTGTACACGCCCTTAATGATGCAATGAGGGGCAGGAACATACTCATAGGAGAGGTACCGGCCGAGGCTTTGAAGGTCTATTTCCGGGTGCAGGTCCGGGTACTTGAGCAGGGCTTTGAGTTCCGAAGCAAAAATAATCCCCTTCTCTGTGTGGCGGTAATACAGCGGCTTCTGTCCATACCGGTCCCGGACGAGATACAACCTTTGCACATTTTCATCCCAGAGCCCGAATGCAAACATTCCATTGAGCTTATCAAAGAGGGCCTCTTTGTATTCTTCATATCCATGGATGATTACTTCGGTGTCGGTTTCAGAGCGAAAACGATGACCTTTCCGGAGGAGATCGGTTTTCAATGCCTGAAAATTGTAAATTTCTCCATTGAAGGTAATCCAGACAGTCTGGTTTTCATTGCTCATTGGCTGGCGCCCGTGGGTGGAGAGATCGATAATGCTCAAACGGCGATGACCCAGCCCTGCCCGGAGGCCCGATGAAGAGGCTGGATTTGAAAAATAAATGCCACTGTCATCCGGACCACGATGCGTCAGGGCATCGGTCATGGAAATAATCGTTTGCCGCTCGACAGGAGCGCCGCCATGGTGCACAAGACCGGTTATTCCGCACATTTTTAAAGAGTCCTTGCAGGGAAACCTTTTTAATATTACTATTTTACATTACAGTACTTTGCCCGACAATTGATTATTCATTTGTTTGCCGCATACGTGATGAAAATTATGTGTTGCGTTAAAATAGTATTATGATTACTGCGCATAGAGGGATATTCACCCACGTGAAATTACTTGCAAAAGATCGTTTCTGCAAATGTGTCCCCGCTATTTCTGCTTATGTCCTTGCTGCTGCAGTTGCCGGCGTGGGGCTGTATTTTCTGTATCCTGCATTTACTTATAATAAAATACGCTTCATTATCCCGCTTTTGCTTGTTATGGCCTTTCTGTATGATATGCTCAAAGCAGGAAAAGCAAGTGACAAAACAAAATTGCGGACCATGCAAATAATTGTACAAAAAATATCACCACACGGTATTTCACTTTTGCTTTTTCTTACAGCCGTGATGCTCAATATATCTGTTTTGTGGGAGATATGGTCCAAAGGAATGGGACATCTTGCGTTTACTATTTCCGGTTACATTCCCTACAGTGATGCAGGATCGTATTGCGCTGGTGCTCATCATCTTGTTGAGTTCGGCACCTGGGACACGTGGAACAGTATGAGAAGGCCTCTTCCTGTCGGATTGTATGCTGTTTTGCTGAAAGTCGCGGGGCTGAATTATCAGACAACAGTGTTTCTTGCAATGATTCTTGTAGCAATTTCAATTTTTTATGCTGCACGGGAGATGTATAAAATTTTCGGGTTCACTTCCGGTGTTTTGATGCTGGTTTTTTGTACACTTTTTTACTCCAGGTTTAACGGCACGTTTCTTACCGAGCCGTTTGGCTTACTGTTTGGTAATTGTGCTTTTGTATTTCTGGCTAAAGGAGTTTATTTAAGAAGGAAACACAGCATTGTTGCGGGGCTGTTCCTTTCAGGATTATCTCAAGGCGTGCGCGCTGGAGCCTATTGTATCCTTCCGGCATTAATAATATATGCTGCATATTCTTTCCGAAAGAACTGCAAATCGGTGTGGCAATATGCAGGACTTTGTCTTGCAATTGTTTTTCTTTCCCTTTCATTGAGTCCGCTTCTGGTACGAGTAATCGGCACAGAAGGAGATGGGTACCAGTTGTCAAATTTCTCTTATACACTTTACGGCATAGCAAAGGGGGGGGAGGGGTGGACGCAATTTTATCAGGATTATCCCCGAAGCCGGCAGATGCCGGAAAACGAACAGTCAAAACTTGCTGCACGGATGGCAATTAAATTTATTAAAGAAAAACCATCCCTTTTTGTAAAAACAATTGTCGGGACGATGTTTTATAATGTTCGCGAGCCGGTTGATTTTCTGTTCCCTGTATATTTTCCCGGGCGAAGAGCTGCATTCTGGATTCTGCTGATTTGTACGCTCGCCGGGCTGATAATGAACCAGTATATGCAGGAAAAAAAGGTTTTACATTTATTGCTCGTTGCCGTTGCGGGAATTTTTATTTCCTCACCGTTCCTGGTTGACGGCACCTCCAGAGTATATGCTGCAACAATTCCTTTTAATTGTGCCTTGCTTTCCGCGGGTGCAGGAATGCTTTTTCGCTTGATTTGGCGGAGGGCCGGTGCACAGATGCATCATCGAAACATGGTGGAAAGTAAATGCTCCGGGAATGCCGCTTTTTCCATTATAACGGTGCTCCTTTTGCTAGGCGGGCCGATTTTTGTTAAATGTACCCGGCTTGAGCATGATCTTGATCATTATGCAAAACTTCAAGAACATTATGGTGATTATATGATTGTTTTCAGGGCCGCAGCAGCTCCGTATATCCATGTTGTTGCAAACGGAGAGGACAATAATACTATTCCGGAGGTGCACGTGAGTTCCTACCGGAAAAATAATCCTGCGGCGGTCTGGGACAAGCAATTTGTTTTCAGTGATGTATCTGAAGGAGATTATCTTGTCGGAGCATTCAATTTAATTACTCGGCGCTGGACATTTATGGTAGTGCGCGAGGATATCACCCGTTATAAAGACGAGCTTTTATACGCTGAGGTGCAGATGCACGGAAAAGGGGTTTTTCACGATCTTTTCAAAGCCGAAATTATCAATAATAACAATATTGATTGATAGAAAGCATCGGTTATGCGAAATAAAGATGCAATACCGTTAAGCTATTTGGTGTTTGAAAAAATAAACTGGCTGTATATTCATGCATTCCGGATTTACAAGCCGCTTTATTATATATATAAATTGAGGAGCGACAGGAAGAAGATCCGGTTTCTAAAAAAACATATATGTCCGGGCATGAGCGCACTGGATATCGGCGCCAATATCGGATTTTATACAACACTTCTCTCCAGGCTTGTAGGGCAAAAAGGGAAGGTCTATTCATTCGAGCCGAATGCTGAAAACGTGATGAATTTGAAGAAATCCACTCGGAACAGGAATAATGTTATAATAAATCAAAGGGCCGTTGGCCGGTTGTCTGGACAATTGAACCTTTTTATGTCAAATAACCTGAATGTGGATCATCAGACATATGACATCGGGGCTGGCCGGAGCGCTCAATCTGTTGGAGCAGTCAGTATTGATGATTATTTCAGAAATGGTGAAACAGTTGACATTGTAAAGCTGGACATTCAGGGCTTTGATTATTATGCCCTGAAAGGAATGGAGAAAACAATTGCCAGGTCAAAGAATGTACTTTTGATTTGTGAGCTCTGGCCGTATGGTCTGAAAAAAGCCGGTACTCTGGTCGAGGATTATTTGCTGCAAATAAAGACGATGGGATTCAGGCTGCAACTGCCTGATGGAGAGACATGCACGGAATGCGTGCATAAAACCGAAGATAAGTACTATTATACCGACGTAATTGCTGTCAAGGAAGCGTGATGGATTTGCAAAAAGTTTCAAAACGAAAAAGGAAAGTAATCGAGGCTAATGATAAAATTGCCGGTAAGCGGGACCGCTATATCAGAAGGAACAGGTACTATTATGATGACCTTTTGAAATTTTTTTCATATAATATCCCAACAAATACCTCTGTTCTTGAGATTGGATGCGCAACAGGCGAAATAATTGGTAATCTCAATGTTGCTCATGGAACAGGTATTGATATTTCGCCGCGCATGATCGAGATCGCGCAGAAAAAATATCCTCATCTGGTGTTTTATACGATGGACGCGGAAAATCTGGCGTTGGACCAAACATTCGATTACATAATAATTTCAGACACACTTGGATATTTTGAGGACATCCAGCAAGCATTTGAGCTGCTTTTAAAGGTCACGCATGCCGGCACACGGATTATTATTACCTATCACAATTTCATGTGGCAGCCGTTTTTAAAAATAGCCGAGATTCTCAGGCTGAAGATGCCTCAGAAACGGTTGAACTGGCTCAATGAAACGGATATCAACAACATTCTTCATATAGCAGGACTGGAAATCGTAAAGCAGGGACGTCGGTTCCTTTTCCCGAAATATCTCCCGCTTATATCCTGGTTTATGAATAAATATATTGCTCACCTCCCCCTGATAAATTCAGTTTGTCTTACGGGGTACAGTATCGCCAGAAAAGCCTCTGCTTCGATGAATAAACCATCGGTAAGTATTATTATTCCGGCAAGAAACGAAAAAGGGAATATAAAACGGGCGGTGGAAAAAATTCCTGAAATGGGTACTCATACTGAAATAATATTTATTGAAGGACACTCTTCGGACGGTACTCTTGAGGAAATACAGAATGTGGCGGCATCGGCGGCTCCCGGCAGAGATATTTCATATGCCGTTCAGAATGGCAGAGGCAAAGGAGACGCTGTACGGCTGGGGTTTTCAATGGCAAAAAATGATATTTTAATGATTCTTGATGCCGACCTGACCGTCGACCCTTCAGAGTTGCCGAAATTTTTTGATGCACTTGCCGGCGGCGCGGGGGAATTTGTCAACGGTTCCCGCCTCGTTTATCCCATGGAAAAAGAAGCCATGCAGACGCTGAATATGTTTGGAAACAAGTTTTTTTCAACGATGTTTTCCTGGATTTTAGGTCAGCGATTAAAAGACACACTGTGTGGCACTAAAGTGCTTTCCAGGGAAAACTGGAAAAAAATCGAGGCGAACAGGAGCTATTTTGGCGAATTCGACCCTTTCGGCGATTTTGATATGCTGTTTGGTGCTGCAAAACTAAACCTGAAAATTGTCGAAGTACCGGTCCGGTACAGGGCAAGAACCTATGGCACAACCAATATTTCCCGATTCAGGCACGGGCTGCTGCTTTTTGAAATGATGCTGTTTGCCATGAACAAAATCAAATTTGCATGAGCGCTTCAGGATGGCAAAAACCGGATGCTGACAGAAAAAACCAGGAACCATAGAGAAATCTGGAAAAATAAAAAGATTCTGCGAGAGGTCTATCATCAGTGGTATAAAAAAATCGTTGCAAGTTTTTCAAAATGTAATGGTGTTGTTCTTGAAATCGGCGCTGGTTGTGGGGGATTTAAAGAATTTTTTACCGCAGCGTATGCATCAGATATTCAGCACTGTTCCTGGATTGACCTCTGCCATGATGCGCTGGCTCTTCCCTTTAGAAGCAACACTCTTTCAAATATCGTCATAATTGATGTTCTTCATCATTTGCCACACCCATTGCTTTTTTTTTCTGAAGCAATTCGCGCGCTTTGTCCGGGCGGAAGGGTGCTTATTGTCGAACCCTATCCATCACCCCTGTCGCGCTTTGTTTATAAACAGTTTCATCCCGAACCGTTTATATTCGATGAAAACCTTTTTGACAAGAAAGAATACAGCAAACAGGATGTATGGAAAGCAAACCAGGCCACAGCGTTCATTCTTTTGTACAGGGACAAAAAGAAGTTTCTTGAATATTTCAGCAGGTCCATAAAAATGATGAAACAGGAACGAATGAGCAGCATAGCGTATCCACTGTCGGGCGGATTTGAACATCCGCCGATAATCCCTGAACCACTGTTTCCCTGTGCGTTTGCACTTGAAAAACTGTGCAAACCGCTGCATGTTTTTGCAGCGTTCCGCTGCTATTGTGTTTTGGAAAAACTCTGATTTTCAGGTGCTGTAGTACGGGCGGCTTCGTAATGAGCTGCTGCAGAATCATTTTTCCCGAGTTTTTCGTACAGCTTGCCGATTTCAAAATGCAGCCGGGGATCATGAGGGTATTTTTTCGAAACTTTTTTATAGTCATCTAAAGAAGCGCGCATATCTCCCGACAGTGCAAAAGCCGCGGCTCTTTTCAAATAGGTTCTGTAATCGGAAGGATTCAGTTTCAGGCTTTTATTAAAGCAGGCAATTGCCGCAGGATACTTTTTTTCACCCAGATAAATAACACCGAGATTGTTAAGTGCTTTGTAATATGTCGGCGAACGCGTGAGCGTCTTGCGGAAAAACACTTTTGCAGAATCATGCATTCCACGGTAATAATATGCATTTCCAATATTGTAATAGCCTTCGATATAGGTGGAGTCAAGAGCCAGAAGTTTTTCAAAAACCTTGACTGCACGAGAATAATTTCCCATATTAAGATGAGCAACGCCAAGATTATTAATAGCGTCAAGCGTTGGTTTTATTTGGATGGATAATGTATAATACTGAGCTGCTTTTTGATATTCCTGATTAAAGCTGTGGGATAATCCAAGGTTGTAATGAGCAAAGTAATTGTTTTCCGTAACTTCAACAGCATGCTCAAACAGGGTAATGCTGTTTTTCCAGAAAGAAAGCTGTCGCCGTGTTTGAATGGCCAGAATTAAACAAATTGCCGCCCCCAGTGGAAGGAGCAGCCTTTGAAAATATTTGTTTTTATGGTAGAGCAAATATATGGTCCAGAAAAAAATTATATATATCCCGATAGCGGGAACATAGGCATATCTGTCTGCAAAAGCCTGTCCGCCTACCTGTATTATGCCTATGACCGGCACAAGGGTTCCCAGATACCAGAACCAGCCGGTAAATATCCAGGGATGCTTTTTGAATGACAGTATTGATATGGTGGTAATGATCGTTAAAAGAACAATCGAGGATACCAGCATTGCAGGTGAGGGCATTCCTTCATGAGGATAAAAAACCGCCAGCTTGAGCGGCCATGCCAGCGTATAGAGATATCGGGCATAGGAAGTCACGGCATGTGCACAACGTGTGAGAATAGGGAGATGTTCGGCAGGGGCAATTGCCCTGCTCTGGCCCTGTGAAACAAGTGTAATAATTGAACTGAAAGCCGAAAAGACAAAATACGGTATCTTTTCCACGATGCATTTAGCCGGTGATATGGTGCGGGTGCCAGGCCCAGAATGCTTCAGACCGTCGATTGCAACTCGCTTTAACGGCCATAGATCGAAGAGGAGCAGAAGGAAGGGAAGCGTAACAAGCATTGCTTTTGACATAAGTGCAAACATGAAAAAGAGGATCGATGCAACATAGGGGAATTTGCGGGAAGATTTAATATACCCGGTATAAGCAATACATGATGCTAATCCGAAAAAAGTGCTCAGCAATTCTTTTCGCTCAGCTATCCAGGCCACCGGTTCAACGTGTACCGGATGAATTGCAAAAAGCAGGGCCACAAGGCAGCTTCGCACGGTTGCACCGGTGGCTGTTGATAAAAACATGAAGAGAAGCAGGACATTCAGCGTATGAATAATAAGGTTCGATAAATGATGGCCGCCGGGCTGTAAGCCGTAAAGCTGACAGTCCAGCATGTGCGAAATCCATGTCAGAGGATGCCAGTTTGCCGAATGAAATGAAAAGAAAGCCCACCGGATATTCGAAAAGGAAATACCCGAATTAACGTACTCATTTTCTACAACATACTCATAGTCATCGTATATCTCGATAAAACCATTATTGTGAAGCGGCAGATATGTTATGATTGTAATTGATGCAAGGAGAAGGCAGAGCATTGCCGGTTTATACAGATATGCTGAAATATTCATCATAGACTGCTTTCAGGACCGGAAGAACAACGGTAGCAGGGTTGTATCAATCCATATAAACAATTATATAATAAAACAAACGGACATGATATGCGATTTCCATTAAAAGGTACTATTTTTACAGGGGGAATTCAAAAAAGCGATGCTGTACAATGCTGGTAAAAAAATATTTAGTACTATTGATTCCGCTTCAATTATAATTGTTGCAGCTTTGATTATTGCAACCGCCTGTGCTTACCGGCCGGTACAAAATTATGATTTTGTTAATTATGACGACAATCACTATGTATATAAAAACCCTCATGTGACAACCGGCTTGTCTCTTGAAAACGTTCGGTGGGCGTTTACCCGGAGCCATGCATCAAACTGGCATCCTCTGACATGGCTTTCTCATATGGTAGATTATGAGCTGTTTGGATTGAATGCTGGGGGACACCATCTGATCAGTGTTATTATTCATCTGATTAATTCTTTTCTGATTTTTGTGTTCTTCCGGGGAGTAACGGGTGCGGTATGGAGAAGCGGGCTCGTAGCGCTGCTTTTTGCAATTCACCCGTTGCATGTGCAGTCTGTTGCATGGATTGCTGAAAGAAAAGATGTCCTTTCGACACTGTTTCTGATGCTGGCCCTTCTGGCATATAAAGAATATGCAACACGGCCGGGTGCAGGAGCGTATGCCCGCGTACTGGCATATTTCCTGCTGGGCATTATGAGCAAACCCATGCTTGTGTCTTTTCCGTTTATTCTTTTGCTTCTGGATTACTGGCCGTTACAGAGAATTCGATTCGGCGGGTATCTGCAAAAAAAGGATTCTGGTATCTATCAGCGCCGGATGCTTTCTGAGTTGATTGTGGAGAAAATCCCCCTTTTTCTGATTGTCGTCGCCTCAAGCTTACTGACATTTGCAGTTCAGAAAAGCGGCGGAGCGGTTGCGGATTTTTCTTTCCCTGCAAGAATTGCTAATGCAGTAAATTCGTATTTGGTGTATATCCGGCAGATGTTCTGGCCGCAGAACCTTGCTGTGCTGTATCCACACCGGGGAATGCCGCCGCTCGGAAATATTGTTCTTTCGGCGGGGGTGATTGCCGGCGTTTCGCTTGTTTCAATTTTTGCACTGGCACGGGCGCCCTGGTTCGGGGTTGGGTGGTTCTGGTATCTGGGAACCCTTGTGCCGGTGATCGGGATAGTTCAGGTCGGATACCAGTCTCATGCAGACAGGTATACATATATCCCCTTGATCGGGCTTTTTATTTGCCTGGCATGGGGCATTGAGAAAGCAACAGAGAAAATCAAAGGAAGAAAAGCAGTCGCCGGTATTGTGTTCCCGGTACTGCTTGCTGTATTAACCATGCGGTCGAAAGCAGAAGTATCTTACTGGGAAAACAGCATAACATTGTTTACTCGTGCAATCAAGGCGGGGCACCCGACAGCACTGGCATATAACAATATCGGTTCAAAGTACCTGGAAATGGAAATGCCGGATTCTGCTGAATATTTTCTTGGCAGGGCGCTGAAAATCAGCCCGGAATTTGCTGCTTCATATTATAATCTCGGGCTTATTGCCGCACGTGAAGGAGCGATAGAAAGAGCAAAAGGGCTTTTTGAGAAGGCTGTGGAGTATGATCCGCAATACGTTGATGCATACCATGCTCTGGGTGAAGCAAATGAAAAGATGAATCAGACTGAGCGGGCGCTTGAATACTATAGAAAAGCACTGAACCTGAATGCCGGGTTCTGGCCTGCATACAACTCACTCGGATATTACTGGCTTCAAAAAAAGGAACTTGACAGTGCAATATATCATTTTAAGAAGGCGCTTGACTCTAAAAGAGACTTGTGGGAAACACATAATGCGCTTGCATATGCATATGCAGAAAATGGAAAAATCAGTACTGCAGTACTTCATTTCAAGAGGGCGGCGGAAATTAATCCCGATGCATTCGCTCCATATAACAATCTTGGTGCGATAGCTCTGAAAAGTAAAGAATATGTACTTGCAGAAGCACTGTTTGAAGAAGCGATAAAGCGGAATGCCGAATCCGTTCAGGCGTACATTAACAGGGCACGTGCAAATGTCGGCCTGAAAAAGTATGGACGGGCAGTTTCCAATCTGCAAGCAGCGGCTGAAATCACCCCGGATCACCCTTCAATCTGTTCTCTTATGGCACAGATTTTTAAAAATGAAGGCAAACCGGATTCTGCTGCAATATATGAAAAAAAAGCAAGA
>WJKA01000124.1 GCA_014729375.1 Chitinivibrionales bacterium | reverse complement strand
CTATCAATCCCGGGGATGTTTTCGTTGCGCTTGAAACGGAAAATGATGACGGGCATCGATACGTAAACGCTGCTTTTGACGCCGGCGCAGTCGCCGCTGTTGTGAAGGCCCGGAAGAAAAGACTGTTTTCGCCGGGCGAACAGAAGAAAATGATCGCTGTCAACGATCCACTCGGAGCGCTCCAGCGAATGGCGGGAATGTACAGAAAAGAACTCGGTATTCTGATGCTTGGTTTGACAGGATCAAACGGTAAAACAACAACCCGTAATTTCATTGCGCATGTAATTCAGAAAGCATACCCGCTGTCCCAGACAAAAGGCAATTTCAACAACCATATCGGAGTTCCGCTCAGCATACTGGGTTTTTCCGGCAAAGAATGGCTCGGAATCATCGAAATGGGCGCCAACCATAAACACGAAATCCATACGCTTTCAATGATAACGCGTCCCGATATCGCACTGATAACCAATATCGGATACGCCCATATCGGAATGTTCGGCAGCCTGGAAGGGACGGCACGGGCGAAATTCGAGATTGTTGACGGGCTTACTAAAAAGAAAGGATTTTTGCTGATTAACGGTGATGATAGTCGCCTTTTCAAACACGCTGCAGACACTGACGTGAAAACGATATCATACGGATTTTCATCCCGATGCGACATACGGGCAACCGATTATCAACTGCTCTCTTCGTCAAAAGCACGGTTCCGTGTTGAAGATACAATGTATGAATTGCGCATGCCGGGACGTCATTTCGTCTACAGCGCTCTTCCGGCAATTTTCCTGGCCAAACGGTTTGGCATGGACGAAACAACGATTGCAAAAGCATTGAAAGAAATCCGGCCGATTTCTCTTCGGGGAACGATAAGAAAGAAAAAAGGTGCCCAATACATTCTTGATTGCTACAACGCAAACCCGTCATCAATGAAAAGCGCCCTTGAATTGCTGGATGATGTTGCAGGCCGTGGTGCCAAGGTTGCGATTGTCGGGGATATGCTCGAACTTGGACATGCATCAAAACGGCTTCACCGGCAGCTTGGCAGAAGGATGTTTGAGCATGGAATCGTTCGGTCGCTTGCTGTGGGAAGGTATGCCGGCGATATTGCTGAAGGCGCCGTGAAAGCGGGAATGAAAGCGCAAGCGATTAAAACCGCGGCTTCACCTGAAGCGGCTGGTGCAATTGCCGGATCACTAATCAGGCCGGGCAATACTGTGCTGGTTAAAGGAAGCCGCAAGGTACATCTCGAAACGGTTTATAAAAAAATATAAGCGGTAGATAATTTGCCGAAGTACATGAATATGAACAACAGTCACTTATACACCGATCTCCCTTCAAGCGTTGCAGTTCTCGGCGCGGGCACGAGCGGTATTGCCGCAACGCAATATCTGGTCGAGCGGGGAATCCGGGTCTTTATCAGCGATGTTTGTGATCGTGAGAGCCTGGATTTCAGGCTCGCCGCAAATGATCTGGCCGCTGTCCCGCATGAAGCCGGAGGGCATAGTGATGCAATTCTCCGCTATGAAGCAATTGTTGTTTCGCCCGGCATACCAACCGGCATTCCGGTTATTGAACAGGCAGTGAAGAACGGTATTCCGGTGTGGTCGGAGATTGAACTGGCATTTCGTATTTGCAAAGCTCCTGTGCTGGCAGTGACCGGTTCGACCGGTAAAAGCACGACAGTGTGTTTCCTGGGTTCAATTCTTGAGCATGCGGGGAAACGTGCACCGGTAGTCGGCAATATTGGCGTACCGGCAATCAGCAGTGTTGCATCGCTCGGGAGGGATGACTGGGCCGTTATTGAAGTCAGCAGTTTTCAACTGGAAAATATCGATCGTTTCAAACCCCGTGGAGCCTGCGTTCTAAACCTGCTGGCCAACCATCTTGACCGCTATAAAAACATGAAAGAATACGGCCATGCAAAGAAGCAGATAGCAAAGAATCTCAACGGAGATAATTTTCTTGTACTGAATGCATCTGATCCGCTCCTTGAACAATGGGCCGGGGAATTGCAGCACGCTACTGCAATCGTCCGCTT
Source organism: Chitinivibrionales bacterium (assembly GCA_014729375.1). Lineage (GTDB taxonomy): Bacteria > Fibrobacterota > Chitinivibrionia > Chitinivibrionales > WJKA01 > WJKA01. The sequence goes on along the minus strand of WJKA01000124.1, from coordinate 5,790 downwards.
CGGTTCCGGTGAGGTCCCCGGAGAATGTGCCTGGTACGAAGGCGGTATGATTCACTATCGGCTCGATCGGGATATGGAGGGAAGCATTGATATTAGCGGAATGGCGCTTGTTGGTGCCCACAACAGGCGTAATGCCTGTGCGGCCGCTGCAATGGCGCTCAGGATCGGTGTCCCGCCGGCTGCGGTTGAAAAAGGGATTTGCAATTTCCGCGGTTTGCCCCATCGCCTCGAATTTGTCACTGAGATAGGCGGCGTAAAATTCTATAACGACTCGAAGGCAACGACGGCCGAGTCGGTAAAAAGCGCGATCGAGGCATTTGCCAATCCGGTGCATCTTATCGCAGGCGGAAAAGATAAAGGGTGCGATTTTAAATCAGTGCGCAGGGCTGTTGAAGACAGGGTCAATACGGTCTATTGCATTGGTGAAGCCGCTGCCCGTATTAAGCAGACATGGCATGGAGCTGCAAAAATCCGTATGTGCGAATCGCTCTCCGAAGCAGTTATGAAAGCGCACGGTGCCGCACATGATAATGATATTGTTCTTCTCTCGCCGGGCTGCTCGAGTTTTGATATGTTCGATAATTTCGAGCACAGAGGAGAAATTTACAAAAAATCAGTTTTGAGCCTGGAAAGCGGGAAAAAGAATTGTGATTAACGAACGAATACGGAAAATGGACATCGGATTATTTATTTCATCACTGCTGTTGCTTGCATGTGGTATCGTTCTGGTATACAGCTCTTCGTTCGCTCTTGCATCGGTTAAATACGGTGACGGCTATTTTTTTCTTGCCAGGCAGGCGGTCAGAGCACTCGTCGCCATTGCAGGTTTTATGATTTTTATCAATGTCGATTATCATTTCTGGACAAAACACAGCACGATCGCTTTTGTTGTCGCCGTTGCCTTGCTCATAATGGTGCTTGTTATGCCGCAGGGACAGGCGATCAAGGGTGCGCGACGGTGGATTACAATCGGATTTATCCGGTTCCAGGTTTCGGAATTCGCCAGAACAGTTCTTATTCTCATGCTTGCGCATCAACTGGGAACCATGGGTGAAGCGATCAGAGAATGGAAACAGTTTGCCATCCTCCTTGCCAAGGTACTGATTATTTGCAGTTTGATAATACTCGAGCCGGATTTCAGTACCGCCATGGCCGTGGGGCTGATCGCGCTGGCAATCCTTTTTATTGCCGGGGCACGAATAAGCCATTTGGCGGGAATTGCTGCATTGTCAATACCGGTGATTGCTCTTGTTTCAACCAGCAGTTCGTATCGTCTTCAGCGATGGGCCGGATTCATGGACAAAGCTGCCCACCGCAAAGATATCGGATATCAGGCATTTCAGGCACTTGTAGGTCTGGGTAACGGCGGGCTCTTCGGACAGGGCCTCGGTCAGGGAAATCAGAAATATTTTTACCTTCCCGAACCGCACACCGATTTTGCATTTGCTATTCTCGGCGAAGAAGTAGGATTCATCGGCCTGGCCGTCGTGCTTGCGATTTTTCTTTTTATGATTTTTCGCGGGTTCAGAATAGCATTTCGCGCCCCGGACCTTCCGGGACAACTGGTCGCATTCGGTTTTACCTTGACAATGGCGGTTTATGTCGTGCTTCATGTAAGTGTAAACACGGGGCTTGTTCCGACAACCGGCGTACCGCTGCCGTTTCTCAGCTACGGGGGAATGAATCTGATTTTCATGATGTGCTGCATGGGGATCCTGCTGAATATTTCAAGCCAGTGCAGTCCGACTGCGGCAAAAAAAGCAAAATTCAGTGAGAATTTCGACCGTGAACCATCAATGGGAAAACAGCAGAAACGCCGCTGGAAATCTTCGAGAGCTGCCTATCGAAGAAAGGGGTTGAGATGAAAGTCGCCATTGCAGCAGGCGGTACCGGCGGTCATGTTTTTCCAGCGCTGTCTGTTGCCCGCGCCCTTCGAAAAAAAGAACCATCAATGTCACTACTCTGGTTCGGAACAAGGCGAAACCGGGAAAAAGAGTTGTGCCAAAAAGATGGTATCCCGATAGAGTTTCTTGCAGTGTCAAGTTCTCATAACCGGTTCAGCATTCGCATTGTCGGTGCGATCATGCAGTTTGCCAGAGAAACATGCAAGGCTGTTCATGTTCTGAAAAGGGAACGGCCCGATACCGTTATTGCATTCGGAGGCTATGTTTCTGCACCCGTGCTTGCCGCTGCGCTGTATGCGAGAATCCCGTTTTTTCTTCATGAACAGAATACAGTTCCGGGATTTGTCAACAGGCTTTTCTCCCGCTTTGCAAAAACAACGTTTCTGGGATTTCCCCTTGTCGGGAACTGGAAACTCGGGGGGGAGCTACGGGTTGTCGGCACACCGGTGCGCGAGATTGAGGGCGATTATAAGGATTTTCGCTATCCTGAAACTATCGACAGAGCGAAAAAAACAGTTTTGATCTGCGGAGGGAGCCAGGGAGCGCTGAGTATGAACCGCCTCCTGGTTAAGCCTGTTTTGCGCTGGGCGGAAAACAACATTCAGGTAATCTGGCAGACCGGCGCGGCCTCTGCCGGGGAAATCCGGAATGCAATCGGAAACACAGGGTCGGTAGTTCTGTACGAATCGATCGAGGACCTGTATCCGTTTTATGCGATAGCGAAAGTTGTTGTCGGACGGTCGGGCGCGTCGACACTCGCCGAGGTCGCCTATTTCGGACTTCCCTGTATCACCATACCGCTTCCCTGGTCAGCGGAAAATCATCAGTGGATGAATGCCGGGTTAATAGAAGCACAGGGGTGGGGAATCCGGATTGCGCAGGATGAGAACGGAGGGAAAGCGGTTGAAGAAGCGGTGATACGGATACTTTCCGACCAAAGCGAGTTTGAGTCGATGAGCATGAAGGCGCTGGATAATGGATTGACAAATGCAGCAAGCGTCATAGCAGACGGATTGCTTGCGCAAGGAGAGAACGATTATGCTCCGGTATAAAAAGCGAATGCATTTTGCCGGAATCGGCGGTGTCGGTATGAGCGCGCTGGCGGAAATTCTGCATGCTCGCGGGTTTGCCGTGACGGGCAGCGACCGAATGAAATCTGCAATTACCGAACGATTGAAATCCATGGGAATCGATATTCAATACGATCATACGCCGGCACTGGTAAAGGAGAGCGGCATGCTGGTTTATTCAAGCGCCATATCCGGAACCAATCCGGAAAGGGTCTTTGCAAAAAAAAATAACATTCCCTGCTATAAGCGCTCCAGGATCCTGGGCGAGTTGATGCAGTGCCATTTCAGTATCTGTGTTGCGGGGACACACGGAAAAACAACGACTTCATCGATGCTCGGGCGGATATTTATTGATGCACAGCGGGATCCGACACTGATACTCGGTGGTTTTCCGGTTCAGGAAAATTCAAATGCCCGAAGCGGAGGCGGACCTCTGCTTGTTGCTGAGGCGGATGAGTACGACCGGTCGTTTCTTGACATGGAGCCGGTTATTGCGGTTATTACCAATATCGAAAGCGAACATCTGGAATGTTATGCTGACCTGGACCAGATTAAGAGAGCCTTCGTTGATTTTTGCGAAAAAGTCCCTTTCTATGGTGCAGTAATTGCCGTCAGTGATAATCCGGTGGTACGGGAGATTATTCCACAGATCAACAGGACGGTTATTACCTGCGGATTTGATTGTGATACCGATTATCACGCCGTTCGTGTGGGCAACGATACAGAGAATGGCTATGTGATACAACGGCGGGGCGAGGTTATGGGCGTACTGAAACTTCAGGTACCCGGAAAACACAATGTATACAATGCGCTTACCGCGCTTGCCGCTGCAATGGAAATGGATGTCTCGTTTTCAGACGCTGCCGGCAGTCTGGAGCGGTTCCGGGGAGTAAAGAGACGGTTTGAAATTTCCGGTGAAGTAAGCGGTGTGACGATAATCGATGATTATGCGCACCACCCGGATGAAATCAGGGCGACATTCGAAGCAGCGCGAAGCAGTGAATATAAAAATATCATAGCTGTATTTCAACCGCACCTCTATACCCGCACGCGGGATTTTATGGATGAATTTGCCGATGCATTGTGCGGCTGCAAATCCGCGATTATTACGGATATATACAAATCGCGAGAAGAGCCGATTGAGGGGGTCTCCGCGCAGGCAATTGTAGACAAAATGCGTATTCGCGGGCATGCCGACGTGGCGTTTATTGCAGATAAAAACGCCGCGGCAAAAAGCGCGGCCGGAAAAGCGGGGGAAGGCGACGTTATTATCTGCATGGGCGCGGGAGATATTAATGAGGTGATTCCACTGATTGCCAGGGAGTTGAGTAATGGCTGAAAAACGAAGCAGGCGGATCGGTGCCAACAGGAAGAAAAGGCTTGCCGAGTCCCGGCGAAGCAGAAAGAAAATCAACATTGGAATGCCGAAATGGGTCATTGTTGCTGTGGCCGGGGGCGCTGTAGCCGCAGCCGGAGCATTCGGCTGGATGCAATGGAAGCCTCGTGTTGTAAAGCGCATAAAAGCAATTGAAATGTTCAGGGTTGACAGTATCGAGGTAAGCAGGATGAAAATAATCGGCAAGGAAAAGGTGCTTGCACTATCCGGCATTGAGGAAGGTGTACATATGCTTGATATCAAGCCTCGCAAAGTAAAAACAGTCCTTGAGAAACTCGAGTGGGTAAAATGTGCCCGCGTTATGCGGCGGTTGCCGGACAAAATAAAAATTGATGTCATCGAGCGCGAGCCATGTGCACTAATTGCTGCAGGCAAAGTTTACTATATGGATAAGGACGGTGTTCTGCTGCCGTTGCTGCCGGGGACCATGTCGGAGCTTCCGCTTATTCACGGTCTGGCCGATTCTATTCGTACGGATGACAATGGCCGGCGGGTAACCGGGGAAACGGTAAAGCTGGTAAACGGATTTTTTGCAAAAATCGAGCGCAGAGGGTCTCCGCTGGCCGGCAGTGTCGGACAGGTAGATTTCTCGGACCCGGAGAAAATCCGGTTTACCATCGCTCCCGGAGGAACGGTTGTCAGCATCGAAACTGAAGAGACGACAAAAAAAATTGAACAATTGTGCAGGCTGTTGAGCATACTTGAACGTGACGGCGGGCGCGTACCTGCTCATATCAATCTCTGCAGGAACAATTTTGCTTATGTACATTGATCGATAAGACTGGAGGAGCGGAATGGAAAACAATCTCTATGTAGGACTTGACATTGGAACCACGAAAATCGCGTGCATCATAGCCGAACTTGACAGTAACGAGGTGCTTAAAATTGTGGGTGTAGGCGTTGCACCGTCCGAAGGGCTCCGGAAAGGCGTGGTTGTTAATATCGATAAAACAGTGCGCTCGATACAAAAAGCAGTGGAAGAGGCGGAGCTTATGGCAGGGGTTGATGTCGATTCTGTCTGGGTCGGCATTGCAGGCGATCATATCCGGTCGATCAACAGCAAAGGAGTGGTCGCTATTTCACGCGAGGACCATGAAATAACCGAACTTGATGTTGTCAGAGCAATCGAGGCTGCACAGGCCGTGTCCATTCCAATGGACAGGGAAATTCTTCATGTGATCCCGCAGGAATTTATTGTTGATGACCAGAAAGGAATCAAAGAGCCGATTGGTATGTGCGGAGTTCGTCTCGAAACGCAGGTCCATATTTGTACGGGAGCAGTGACAAGCGCACAAAATATCTACCGCAGCGTCGACAAAGCAGGTTTCAAGGTTGAAGACCTCGTACTGCAGCCGCTTGCCTCAAGCTATGCGGTGCTGGAAAAAGATGAAAAGGAGCTTGGTGTTGTCCTGCTTGATAT
>WJKA01000123.1 GCA_014729375.1 Chitinivibrionales bacterium | reverse complement strand
GGAAGCCGGCAACAGCCGTTCCCGGCAGCTCTTCGCAATAAGCTCGGCGGCAAGCCGCGTCCTTACAAATGCGATTGTCTGCACACCTTCCTTGACAAGCGCAGTCATTACCGATACGGCGTCGGTTACCGGGCTCCGTCGGTCGCCGCCGGCGCGCCAGTCGGTGTAATCGCCCGATGATGCTGCTTTGATCGGCGGCGGGTTCCACAATACGAACCGTTTCGGGCCCCGCGGGGAACCGTCATTGTCAACAAGCTTCATCGATACGCCGCAAATCCGTTCGGCATGCTCTTTGGGATTGGCAATCGTTGCCGAACAGCAGATAAACTGCGGCGATGAACCATAATGCGCACAAATCCGCCGGAGCCGGCGAATAACATTTGCCAGATGCGATCCGAATATGCCGCGATATGCATGAATTTCATCAATGACGACAAACCGGAGATGGGTGAAAAAACGGTTCCATCGGGCATGCTGCGGCACGATCCCCTGGTGGAGCATGTCCGGGTTCGACAGGATAATATGCGCACCGTCACGCAGCTTCCGCCTGAGGTTCGCCGGCGTGTCACCGTCATAGGTGCCTGCAGTAAAGGTAATGCCCGGCCCACTGTCAATAAGAGCATTCAATCCCCTGAGCTGGTCCTGCGCCAGTGCCTTTGTCGGGTATACAAAGAGCATGGTCGAGCGGCTGTCCGCGAGGACCGCCTCAACAACCGGAATCAGGTAGCACAGGGTTTTGCCCGATGCAGTGCCGGTAACAACAACAGTGCTGTTGCCTTCACGAACAGTATCGACCACGTCTGCCTGATGCGAGTACAGCCGGCGCACCCCCCGTTTCTCAAGAGCCGAGGCAAGCGCCGGATCAATACCCTGCGTTAAATCACGATAACCGGGTTCTTTTTCCGGCAACGTATGCACATGCACAATCTGGTCCTCGAAAAAAGGCATTCGTTTCAATCGCTGCAGGAATTCTTCAGTGTCGATCATCAGTAATCCGGCCGGGGTTTCGACGGTTAACTGATTTAATATGCTATTTTAGCAGCCGCGTGGCAAGGAGACCGGGAAGAAAAACCGATATCAGTCAACCGCCTTCCGCAGGGTGGCGACAGGAGAGCTATTATGAGTTGAGGCACTTGGGGAGCGGTTTCACAGGTTTCTTCCTCTGCGCGCCGGCTCATATACGATGTTTGTATCCGGCCAGTACTCCTTCTCCGGTTTCCCCTCTGGTATATTGTTAGGGTATATTGTTAGTGGTTCACTAGTATTAAAAATAAGCAGGAATGCCACTTGGAACCCTTATCGGACACCTATTATTTTGAGAGGCTTTAATTATTGAAATCATTTCTTTGATCTATTAACCCATTCTGAAAGGAGCGCCAGCTATGTCTGAGCAGCCAAAACAAGGATCGATGACATCTCTGATGAGCGAAAAGCGCAAGTTTCCGCCGCCGGAAGCAGTGCAGAAAAAAGCGTATATCTCGAGCATGGAGCAGTATCAGGAAATGTATGACCGTTCGATCAATGATCCTGATGGGTTCTGGATGGAGCAGGCTGAGACACTGGACTGGTTTAAAAAGCCGACCAAGGTACGCGAATTCACGTGGGACACGAAAGGCCGGAATGTCAATCACACCTGGTTTGCCGACGGCGAACTGAATGTATCGACAAACTGCCTCGACCGTCACTTGCAGGACCGCGGCGATAAAGCAGCGCTTATCTGGCAGGGTGACGAGCCTGATGAAGACCGGACAATCACCTACAAGCAGCTTCATGAAGATGTCTGCAGGTTTGCCAATGTTCTGAAAGATATGGGTGTTAAAAAAGGCGACCGCGTCTGCATTTACCTCGGCATGATACCCGAGCTCCCGGTCGTAATGCTTGCCTGTACGCGTATCGGCGCGATTCATTCGATCGTTTTCGGCGGGTTCAGCGCAGACTCCCTCCGCGACCGGATCAACGATTCCGAATGTAAAGTTCTTATCACAGCAAATGTATCGAAGCGTGCGGGAAAAGATGTACAGCTCAAGAAAATTTCCGATAAAGCGCTGGAAGAAACACCGAGTATTGAAAAAGTGGTGGTCATTCAGCGCAGTGATGCCGAATGCCCCATGGTTGACGGCCGCGACATTTACTACAACGACCTCATGAAAGACGCCTCCGCGCAGTGCGATGCCGAGCACATGAATGCCGAAGACACGCTTTTTATCCTGTACACATCCGGCTCCACCGGAAAACCCAAAGGCGTTGTTCACACAACCGCTGGTTACCTTCTGTATACAAGCCTTACGCACAAGTACATTTTTGATGTTCATGATGATGACATTTACTGTTGTGCCGCGGATATCGGCTGGGTAACTGGTCACAGCTATATTGTTTACGGTCCGCTTTGCAACGGCGCGACCTCGGTGATGTTCGAGAGCACGCCGATGTATCCCGATCCCGGACGGTACTGGCACATGATTGACAAGTTCAAAATCACGCAGTTTTATACTGCGCCGACTGCTATCCGCGCGCTGATCCGCCAGGGCGACCAGTGGCCGGACAAATACGACATGAGCAGTCTCCGCGTTCTCGGTTCGGTCGGCGAGCCGATCAACCCTGAAGCCTGGATGTGGTATTATCAAAAGGTCGGCAAGGGACGCTGTCCGATTGTTGATACCTGGTGGCAGACAGAAACCGGCGGCATTCTGATTACCCCCCTTCCCGGTGCAATGACACTCAAGCCCGGAAGCGCCAACCGTCCATTTTTCGGCGTGGAGCCTGTTGTGCTCCGCGACGACAGCACCGAGGCCGGAAAAAATGAAGGCGGAAAGCTGTGTATTAAAAAACCATGGCCTGCAATGATGCGTACCACCTGGGGAGACCATGACCGGTTTATGGATGTGTATTTCAGCATGTATGAAAACCTCTATTTCACCGGTGACGGGTGCCGTATTGACGAAGAAGGCGATTACTGGCTGATGGGCCGTATTGATGATGTTGTCAATGTATCGGGACACCGTATCGGTACCGCCGAAGTCGAAAGTGCGCTTGTCAGTCACGACAAGGTCTCTGAGGCCGCTGTTGCGCCCATGCCGCACGAGATCAAGGGACAGGGGCTGTATGCCTATGTGACACTTGTTGACGGTGTGGATGAAAGTGAAGAGCTCAAGAAGGAGCTGGTCGGGCATGTCCGCAAGGAAATCGGTCCTATTGCAGCACCGGACAAAATCCAGTTCGCACCTGCATTGCCGAAAACCCGTTCCGGAAAAATCATGCGTCGCATTCTTCGCAAAATTGCAGAGGGTGTTACCGATAAAGGAACGTTGGGCGACACAACAACTCTCGCCGATCCATCGGTGGTAGAGGCCCTTATTGAAGGTCGTCAGTAGTACTTATTCCGGTATCTCGTAACGCCGGACGCATAAAAAAAGCGCGTCCGGCGTTTTTCACGTTCAAACTACTGAAAGGATTGCCGTATGGCTGATCAAAAGGTTCAAAATCGATGGCTTGTCGTTGTCGGGGCGATACTTGTCCAGCTTTGCCTCGGCGCCATCTATGCCTGGAGTGTATTCACTAAGAAAATTACTATACCACTTGCCGAGGGTGGTGAATATGGTTTCTCGGCAACACAGGCGGCATGGGTTTTCTCTGCCGGTCTGGCAACGTTTGCGATTGTAATGGTCCTTGTCGGACCGTGGGCAAAAAAGGAACCTCAGAAAGCAACAATGCTCGGAGGCGTTGTCCTTGGTCTTGGCTATTTGCTCGGAGGATTTTTCGGCAGCAGCTTTATTGCCCAGTTTCTCTGCATCGGAATCATTGGTGGTGCAGGAATCGGGATCGCCTATGTTGTGCCAATTGCCGTCGGCCTGAAATGGTTTCCGGACAAAAAGGGAATGATTGCGGGCCTGGGCGTTGCCGGCTTTGGTTTTGGCGCAACGATCTGGGTAAAACTTGCCGGCTCATGGTTTGGCGGACTTTTAAATACAACAAGCCTTTTCGGCCTTCCCGGTGTCCAGAGCGTTTTTGTAATTTACGGAATAATCTTTGCAGCCATTGTATTTATCGGAAGCCTTGTGATGATCGATCCTCCCGAGGGATATAAGCCCGAAGGATGGGAACCACCGGCGGCAACCTCGGGAAAACCCGGCACGGTGGATATGACCAGCAAAGAAATGCTTGGCACACCCCAGTATTACATGCTTCTTCTCATGTTCACCGGCTCAGGACTTGCCGGTCTTATGGTCATTTACTGTATCAGGCTGTTTGGTATCGATGCATTGCAGGCAAGCGGCGCGGCAAGTGCCGACAACGCTGCCACTATTGCCGGGACAGCAATGGCGTGGTATGCCATTTTCAATGGGCTCGGAAGAATTGTCTG
>WJKA01000122.1 GCA_014729375.1 Chitinivibrionales bacterium | reverse complement strand
GTCCAGAATGCTCTGCTTAATTTAGGGATCAATGCGCGGGATGCCATGAAGGAAAAAGGCGGGGTGCTTACGTATGCTACACGGACTGAAACAATAATGCGAAACAAATCGTTGGGGCATGATTTTATTCTTGATCCCGGCAAATATATCAGCGTTTCCGTATCAGATACCGGTACGGGAATCGACCAGGATACAATGCTTCATATATTCGAACCGTTTTTTACGACAAAAGAAAAAGGCAAGGGAACAGGGCTGGGCCTTGCCGCGGTGTATGGATGTGCGAAGCGGCATAACGGCGGTGTCGCGGTCAGGAGCATCCCCAGCCGGGAAACGACCTTTACGCTGTATTTTCCGGTTGCCGTCAACCAGATTGATCCGCAGGAGACAGGCTGGTTTGCGACAAAAGGAAGAAATGTACTATCGGGGAGAATTCTGGTTGTTGAGGATGAAGAAGCGGTGCGAAACATGACGGCTGAGACATTGCAGGCGCACGGTTATACCGTGATAACCTGTGATAACGGGCTGGAAGCGGTCGAGTATGTGGGATTGCATGCGGATGAAATCGATTGTATTCTCCTCGATATGATAATGCCCGAACTGAACGGCCGCGATGCTTTTTTCAAAATCCGCAAAATAAATCCATTGCTGGACACAATTCTGATTTCAGGGTATAATCCTGAAGGAGAATATGCGGATATCCTTGCTCAGGACAGAGTCGCATTTATACAGAAGCCTTTTTCTGAAAAGCAATTAATGCATACAATCGACTCGCTGCTCAATGTTGCATCGGAAAAACACCCGTAGCCGGAAAATTGCTGTATGCAAACAGGCGTGGCAATTTCACTTTTATTTTTTTTGCTGCTGAAACAGCCGTGTTGCGGCGCGTTGCCCGATACACTTCCCGTGGGGGCGGCAAAAGCCGATTCATTGTTCAGGCTTGTGTGTTCCCATCGCCGTATCAGAATGAAAGAACTGGCGCCCACGCAGGACCTGTTCAAGCAGGCAATGAACGACCATAAAGCATTTTACGCGTTTATTCGTACAAATTCCCGGGGAGCGGTGGTCAACGAGCTTGTGCGTAATCGGCCTCCCGGTGAAAAATACCGCGATATACGTGCTAGAAAATGGTATGCAATCCCGCGAAAGACAATGAAACCTTATTATGCAAAAACCCGGCAGTTCAGCGATACTGTGCTGCAGCTCATAAGTTATCCGGTTAAAATAACCACTCCGGAGAATACCGTGCGATTCGGAGGGGTGGTTATGGGAATCATTGATCAAAGCTATTTCACGGAGACTCCGGGCAAGGATACAAGTGCCCGGAAACAGGAACAGCAAAAGAATTCTGTGCAAAAAACAGCCGGCATCAGGGACACTATTCAGGATACCGGTTTCAGTGCAATCGATGAACAGAATGGTCTCCGGTATGAACTGTACCTGCGGAAAATAGTGGCAATCGTCCGAAAAAATCCCGGTGCAGGTATTACCGCTGCTGCCGGGGGGGGAGCTGTTGTGCTTCTTTCGATCATTCTGCTCCTTGTTAAAAAGAACTCCGGCAAACAATTACATTCCAGAACAGCCGGAAAAAAAAGGGCGGGAAAAATACAAAGTATTTCACAAAAAAAAGACAGGCTGGAGACAGTACCCGGACCCGGAAAACAGGATGCCCCGGTACCGGATTTTCAAACCGGTACCGGCTTACCGGACAAAGAACATAGAGAAACAAAACAGGAAGAGATATACAAGCAGGAAATTGAGAGGGTCCGGCGCGAGGTCCGGGATGAAATAATGGAAAATGACATACATGCAATCCGCATGTCAATTCGTGATGAAATCATCCGTGCAGAGAAGGAACGAATTGAGCGAGAGGAAAAACATACCATAGCCCGTGATGAAGAACGAAGGATACGCGAGCAGTCCGGGCCGGCAATCAGTGCCGGGATCCGGGAACAGATTTACCGGGAAGAACGCTTGGATATTGAGGCAGCGCTTGAGAAAAAACTCCGGGCACGATATGAAGAACAACTGAATGCAACGCTTGAAGAATTCAAAGAAAACGCACTACAGCAGAAAATTGCCGAAAAATGGAGCGAATTATCTGAAAAAGGCAGGAGTGAGAGCAGGGAGATTCTCGATGGCATCGACAATTTGTCAGCATCGCTCAAATCGGTCAAAACCCTTGAATCACTTGAAGATATGGTTGATATTCTGAAAAAACAGAAGGGGCGCTTTAAATATTTTAATCTCGATTCAGAATCCACGGCAAAACTGATTGCATTTCTCGAAAACATCTGTCTTGAGCTGAATAATTATTTCGATTCGCTTGACTCCTCGACCAGAGGCGCTGCCATGCGGATCAACAGCTTGCTTAACCATATTTCCCAGAACATATATTGAGAGCATGGTAAAAACCGGTATCGGCCATGATTCTCATCCCTTTGAAGCGCATATGCACAAGAAGCTCGTGCTGGGAGGCGTGAGTATTTCCGGCTGCCCCGGGCTTCAGGGGAACAGTGATGGTGATGTTGTTCTTCACGCGATCACCAATGCCGTTTCGGGCATTACCGGCGTTAATGTCCTTGGCGAGATGGCTGATACGCTGTGCTTGAAAAGGGGGGTCACCGACAGCACGGCCTATCTCAAAAAAGCCCTTGAGTACTGCGGCGGCTTCTCAGTGAATCATGTTTCCGTGTCCATTGAGGCGCGTATTCCGAAGCTCCAGCCGCATATTGCAGCAATGAAAGAATCGATTGCAGCTATACTCGGGCTCGCCTCACCGGATATAGGTATTACTGCAACTACCGGTGAAGGTATGTCATCATTCGGAAGGGGTGAAGGCATTCTGGCTATGGCGATCGTGACAGCACACGATTGACAAACTGGCTCCTTTATTGTATACTTTATATAAAGGAGGGAGACTATGCCGGTTACTCCACCGGGAGCACACGAAAATTCTGCGCAACCCAGCGCGTATAAAAATATTCCCCCTGAAACAGCTCCTTCAGAGCCCCATGAAAACAGTGGCGGCGGTACCAGGCAGGAACCAAAGGTCCGGGAAAGCAAGCAGCGTGATAATACCGGGCGCTTGAAAGCCACCGATACCGTAGAAATCAGGAAGCAGCAAATCCGGATAGTTGAAGAACTCGATGACGATGATCCTTACCGCAAATCCCCGCAGACACTCAAGCCTACAAAAGGCACGATAAATCTTACCGCATAATATGTTAATTATTTTAGAACCTTTTGGGTCCTGATTACGACTTATATTGTATAGCAATATTTTATTGCTTCAAATTCTGTGCTAAATATTTTGTAATTTAAGTAAGCAAATTGAAGGCTATGCGAGATTTTTCAGGTAAAAGGTGTATAGCGCGCGTGTGGAAAGGGGTTTTTCAGTGATGAGCACATTTTCCAGTTGGACCATTTTTACGGCAATAGCAGTAGCAGCCTCTTCGATTAATGCTCAGAATGATTCATTATGTGAGTATGTATGGGACAATTGCGAGCATGCTATCTGCCTTGACAGCACCACGATGAGTGGGGAGATCATTCAAATTCCCGAGGATGTTACGCGGATTTCAACTGATGGATTGAGTTTGTGTCTTGAGGATATTACGACCCAGGCAGCAACCGACCTGGTATTTATTGTTGACCTGTCTGGAAGCATGAATCCGTATGGTTTCAATGCAGGCGGTGGTATTTGCGAACTGATCCCGGGTGGGGCCTCCCAGACAGGCGACAGTGCAATAGAATATAATGATGATTCGTTAAGCCTTCCAGTATATGATTCCCCGTATTGCTATGCTCATCGGACAGCCGGTGATCCGCATGGGCAGCGGGAAAATGCAATTCGCTCAGGCCTGCAGCAGTTTGCAGCATCACCGTTTGCCGCACAGTCGACAGTCGGCTATATCGGCTTTGGACATTATGTCGCTACATTTGAAAGGGTTGGCAATGATGGTGATGAAGGCTGGGAAAAAGGACTGTATCAGTTTCTGCGCCCGGTTAATTTTGATGCATCAGGCAGGGCGGATATGACGGAGCAGATCGACATGCTGGAGACAATTATCGACAACCGGTACCAGCGCGGCGGAACCCGGTATATACCTCCGCTTGATACGGTTATCAACTGGTTTTCAGATTCGAGCCTGACGCCCAATAATAATAAAGCGATAATTTTTATCTCAGACGGGCGCTCTGAAGGGGGGTTTACAGAACAGCAGAACGACCTTGATTCGATGGACGTGCCGTTATATGGCATATTTCTTGGCAATCAGGGTGAGGATGACCTCCGCACTCTTGCCACCGACGAGCGTTTTTACCAGATACCACACGATCAGCCGGACAGCCTGCAGGCAGTCGTGGACATTATTATCGGCGAACTCATGGCCGAATTCACTACCGGGCAGGTAACCGCGAGCAATAACACCAATGGAAGCAGCGCTGTCAGTGATACGGTAATTGAATCCGATACTGCTGCAGGCGTGTTTGACGTTTCACTGAACAGGATTATTTCGCTTGATGAAGGAATAAATGACATCGAAGTAACTGCCAATTTCACTTCTGCACAGGGAGTGGATACCACAATCGGCTTTTCATTCAAGCTTGATGTTTCCGGGGCAGCGAGCGAGTGCTCGGTTTTTGTGTGCTATCCGGTCAGTGTACTGGAGTTTATCGAACCCGGTCCGGGAGATTCCCTGACAAACCAGGACGCACAGTACCGGATACGTTTGACCTCGTATTCTTTTAATGGTGACTCGGTCACCTTATACGCGCGAACAAGCAAGGGCGATCTTGAAGAAATTGTGTTGACCAATCCGCAAACCCAGGGTAACAGCATTGTGTTTGAGGGAACGTATCCGTTTTCATCGGGCGCCGGGGGGGTCGGGCACCAGAACGGGACCTCGGAGGCTGATTTTGACGATACGTTACGGATCAGATGGGAGCATCCTGATGATGATCGAGATACCGCACATGCGCGGATGCCGGTACGGGTTATTCCCGATGATATCGAAATTCATAACCGTGCAGGAGCGATTCCGCCTGCAATCAAATATTCCGATTACCCGTCAACCGTAACCTGTACGGCAGGAGTCGATTTCCCGCTTGTGGGCAAGCTCTTTGCCGGTACTGTCTGGCAGGAAAAATTTGAACATGCATCCTATGATGAACGGATTACCTGGAGATACAAAAATGCCGAAACAGGATTGCCCACAGATACTGCACTGGGAACGCTGAGTGATACCACCGGCTATCTGAATTCATTCTATCCCAGGCAGGCGCGCAAGGAAGTGGATATTATTGTGTTTTTTGATGAAGGCACGTCCGGGGAGCTTTCCGACACGGTGCGGTTGCGTATCGTGCCCGGCCGGCCGGACCATCTGGTAATTGAAGCAACATCGGATTCAACAGTCACGGACCTGTACAACGACAATCCACTGGATACCATAGTAATGGATTCCGCGCGATTGAGTGATACGGCGTATGCTGTATTGCGTGATCTTGAAAGCAATTATATCAGTCCGGCAACTGATGCTTCGTGGGGTGCAGTGGACACCAATGTTGTGCACGCCGATTCTGGAAATTCCGATGAAGGAGAGGGCATAATAACGAAAAATACCGGCGAGACCGATGAAACAGATGTTTTTGCACAAAGCGGGAGCATGGCCGATTCGGTTGTCGTTATTACCAAAGCGTATCAGATCATTTCCCTGCGTATCAGGATAATTTCCAACGGGCAATTTGTCGATACCGATTCGCTGTACATGCGAACAAGCAGCGGTGATACGACGCTCCGGGTTGAGGGCGAGCGTTCGGACACGCATGAATGGGAGGTCGTTTCGGGCGAATGGTCTCTTGACCTGATTACCGGAAGCGAACCGATGACCGATCCGCCTGCCGCGCGATTTTCAAGCTGGCAATTCGAACCGATTGATACCGGATCGGGCTATATTAAAGTTACATTCGGCAATGCCGCACCGGATTCTATTCCGTTTAAATTCGATCCCGGCTATCCCACGCGGGCTGAATTCAACATTATCAGCCATTCACCATCAGACAGTATCAAAGCGGGTGATACCATAACCGCTGTTGTGGAAATTGCCAATAACCTGGGGCCCATGCCCGGTACATTCTGCTATCCCGGTCCTGGCGGTGATTCGGTGGCGTATCAGGAGGACCTCGGACAGGGAACGGAAAACCACCCGATGCCGATTTTTATTGTCGACAGTGTCACCGGAGAACTCAATACTGGTACCACTACCGACAACAGAGCGCGACAATGCTTTACCGAAGGAACCGATACGGTCCGGTTTGTGCTTTACTATGCTCCTGAACCGCAAAACCAGTTGACTGTACATCTCGGCGATATTTCCGTATCAACGCGGAAATTCAGGGTTTATCCCGGAGATCTGGCAAAAATCGATATCTTTGACAAATCAACAGACTCGCTCGTTGCCGATTCGGTCGTCCTTGGTCCCGGCGAACCACTGCTCGTCGAAATCCGCGGGTACGATAAATACGGCAACTACCGGGGCTGTGAAGTCAGCGACTGGGATGTTACCGACAGTCTTCACTCGATAGGAATCGATTCGATATGCAATATCTATTATGAAGCTCCCCGGACAAACCTGTATGATAAAGCGGGAAATATCGTTGCGACACCGCTTGCAAATGTTTCTCTGGTCGACTCGTTCCATGTTACGCTGATTGCTCCCAAAGCGATTGTTACCGCAGCAATTACACAGGATGATAACGCCAACGGCTATCT
>WJKA01000121.1 GCA_014729375.1 Chitinivibrionales bacterium | reverse complement strand
GTTCCCGGTCGATCGTTTGATTTCATAGTAATTTTCGCAATTTTTGTCGGCGCATTTCTCTTTATCACCGAACTCCGCAAGAGAATGAAAGTGCGAACGCAGCAGCTCGGCCGGGAAATCGATATTCGAATGGAGGCCGAAGAAAAATTCAAAGCAATATTCGATTATGCCAATGACGGCATCATACTTGGCGATGCCGGAACAAAACAACTGGTAATGGCCAATGACATAATCTGTGAAATGCTGGGATATACAAAAGAGGAGATTACCTCATTAACCGTATCTGATATTCATCCTGAATATTCTTTGCCGGAAGTCTTCGAGTCGTTTGAGAAGCAGTTGCGAAAAGAAATCAGAATCTGTGAAAACCTTCCGGTCCAACGAAAGGACGGCACTGTTTTTTATGCGGATATCAACTCTTCACCGGTGCACCTGGGTGGAAAAGACTATCTGATCGGAATTTTCCGGGATATTTCAGAGCGCAAGCGTATGCAGGAGGATTTGAAAAACACTCTCGATGAATTGAGTGTGATCCATCAGAATGCCCCGGTTGCCATGCTGCTGGTTGATCGCGAACGGCGCGTAGTGAAGGCAAATAAGGCTGCTGCGCTATTTGCATACAGCACGCCGGAAAAGATGAAGGGATTGCGCGGAGGTGAGGCCCTGGGGTGTCTTCACCATCTTGACGACCCCCGCGGATGCGGGTTCGGGCCGGCCTGTGAAAACTGTACAGTACGCCGTGCGGTGCTTGACACATTCGATACTGGTGTCGACAGCCATGATATCGAGGCGTGGCTTCCATTCCGGTCGGGTGATACACCGAAAAAAACATGTCTTCTCGTCTCGACCTCCCATGTTACCATCGGAAGGGAATCAGCAGTGCTTGTCTGTGCACTTGATATCACCGATCGTAAAGAGGCAGAAAAGGAGCTCGGCGATTATCGGAAAAACCTGGAACAACAGGTGCACAGGCGAACGAATCAGCTAAGGCAGGAGCGCGACACCAGCCAGAAATATCTTGATATTGTCGCTGTCATGGTTGTCGGGCTTGATACCGAAGGCACGATTGTGCTTCTTAACAAAGAAGCATATACAATACTGGGATATGCCGAAACAGAGCTTATAGGCAAAAACTGGTTTGATATAGTGCTGCCGGACCGCTTGCGAGATGAGGTTCTGGGCGTTTTTTCCGGCCTGGTTGAAGGTACCGTAGAGCCGTTTGAATACCATGAAAATCCCATTGTGGCAAAGGATGGTGAAGAACGGATGATACTCTGGCACAATTCGGTCTTGAGGAATGACAATGGGGCTGTAACAGGGACGCTTCATTCGGGTATGGATGTGACCGAGCAGCGAAAGGCCCAGGAAGCTCTTCAGGAGAGCGAACGCCGGTTCAGGACAGTTGCCGATTATACCTATGATTGGGAATACTGGCTTCTTCCTGATAAAACATTCGCGTATGTATCGCCTTCCGTAAGGCGTGTTACCGGACGTCAACCGGATGAATTCATAAAAAAGCCGGATTTGTGCATTGAGGTGGTTCATCCGGATGATCGGGAAGAATTCCGGCAACATGTAGACAACCGGCATGAGTACGACGTTTCTGAGCTTCGTTTTCGTATTACGCGATGCGATGGTGAGACCCGCTGGATTCATCACATTTGCCGTCCGATGCGCACGGAAGAAGGAGAATGTCTCGGAGTGCGGGGCAGTAATCGGGATATTACAAAAGAAGTGTTACTCGAACGGAAGGAAACCGAAAGCCGGAAGATGTTCCGGGAGCTTGCGGAAAATATTCAGGAAATATTTTTTCTGATTGATGCGGCCAGGCACACGCTGATATATATCAGCCCCGCAGCCTCACTGATTATCGGCGATACATTTCTGAAACTTCCTCGAGACATTGCTGATTTGACCAATCTTGTCATTGAAGAGGACCGGGAAAGACTTGATATAGCTTCCGACTGGTTTATTCAGCAGGAACGTATCGATGAGGAGGTCAGGATTTGCCGGCATGACGGTGCGGTGGCATGGCTTCGCGTGCGCACGTTCCCGGTCCGCAATGAAAACGGCGCTATTACCCGGGTGGCGGGCATTGCAACCGATATAACCATGCACAAGGAAATAGCGGAAAAAGAGCGGATTCATACTGAACAATTGCAGCAGGCGGATAAAATGGCCAGCCTGGGAATGCTTGTTTCAGGCGTTGCTCACGAAATTAATAATCCAAATAATTTTATTATGCTTAACAGCCCGATTCTCCGCCAGGCATGGAATGACATCAAGCCAATCCTGGATCGATACTGTGAAGAAAATGGCGAATTCAAGATGGGGGGTATACCCTACACCCGAATGTCGGGCAGGATACCGCAATTATTTGACGGGATTGAAAAGGGCGCCCAGCGTATCAGAAGCATTGTTGCTGACCTGAAAAACTATGCGCGCAAAGACATAAGCGATTTCAGCGGACGGATCGAAGTAAACCGCATTGCCGGGGAAGCGATTTCTTTAATGCAAAGCCAGATTTCAAAATGCACCGGGCGGTTCAGCTTTTTCAGCAGTGATCGAGTTCTGTATGTCAGGGGAAATGCGCAGAAGCTGGAGC
>WJKA01000120.1 GCA_014729375.1 Chitinivibrionales bacterium | reverse complement strand
TTTTGATTTTTGCAAGAATTGCCGCCGCAGTAAGACCTCCGATACCTGAGCCGATTACGATTACATCAAAATTATTTTCTGTGGAATTCATGATATCTGCCGCCTTTTTTGATACATTGACTATGAAAGCTGCGCCACCTGACTATAAAATAATCCGGGCATGGACTGCCTGGAATCGTATGTACGAGACAGGGAAGAGGATTCAAATATTGCACTGAGTAAATAAGAAACGGATTTCAGGGAGATGATCTGATTTTTTTTATGACTCTGAAAAAGCCGAGCGATCCGATTACCGCGCTTGCTGCGGCAACACCGCCCATAAGCGCGCCGACAACACCAACCGTGCAGACATCAACCCCGCTCAGATAGATGTTTTTGACCGGCGATTCAACACGATACCAGTGTTTTCTGAAATATTTGGCTGTCGGCTTGAAACCATACACCGCGCCGTTTTTTCTGCTGGTGAAATTTTCAACAGTGAGCGGGCTTGACAATTCTTTGTATTCGACCATGCTTGTGAAACCGGGAAGATGTTTTTCTACCAGGTCAAGAAGGCCTGCTGCAATTTTTTCCTTCAATTTATAATATTCCTTTTGTCTGCGTTTCCATTTCTGCTCTGCCCATTTTTTGAATGGAGCATATTCAATCATAGCGATAATTTCCGCATTGTGGTGTTCTGCATTATTTCGCCTTATTGAAGGGAATGAGACATAGCACCGGTGGGGAGCGCCTTTTAAAAGTGCATATGTTTGTGAGGTGAGGTTTTCATGATCGTATGTTTCGTTGATCCAGATATTTTCTCCATGAAGTCCGAGTTTTTCCGGGGATTCTTTCAGGCCGACATACAAACTTACCGCACTGCATCCGAGTTCAAGACCGTTGATATCTTTTTTTTCGCAATGATCGTGAGTGCACAGACGGTTATACGTGTTTTCCGCACCCGCGCTGGAAATGATTATCGGTGCATGAACGATACGCTCCTTTGGCGATTTTGTTCTTTGATCTCTGATTTTTACTCCCACCGCCTTGTTGTTCTCAATGAGTATCTCGGTAACTTCACAGTTGACACAGACCATTCCGCCGGCTTTCCGAATAACTTTTTCAATAAGCCCGGAGATTTTGCCATTGCTGTGTTCGGGAACAAAAGCCCCATTCATATAATGATTAACAATTGAGCCGTGAATAGCGAACGCGCTTTCGCTGGGCGGCGCTCCGTAGACACCCCACTGGGTTGCCAGAAGCGCGGCCAGCCTGGGATTTCTTATGTTTTTCTTTAAATAGTACCCGGTTGTTTGCAGGGCGTTTTTTTTCAAAAGACGTGACCAGAAAGAAATGAGGAAAGAAAGCGGGATCGGAAGAAATCGTGTGAGATAATAGAGCTGAATGTATCTGGCTCCGGCTTTGACGTCCCGCACGTACTTTTTTATAGCAGCAGTTTCATCCGGAAACCGGCGGCAGAGGTCCCTGGTGAACGTTTTCCTGTTCTCTGATACCTGGAAAGTAAAATCAGGGTAAATAAAGCGCTCAAATGGAGACCGGATTTTTCTCCATTCAAGCTTGCCGTCGGTAATGAAATCGAATACCGCGCGGGCAAGCTCTCCTTTATGCATACGGCCGATATAATGAAGGCCGACATTCCAGCGAAACCGCCCGCGCCTGAACCCGTGTGTCAAACCGCCGGGCTCAAAATGCTTTTCCAGCACCAGTACCCGTTTTTTCTTCAGCTTCGCCAGTATGGCGGCGGCCGTCAAACCGCCGATTCCTGAGCCAATTACAATCGCATCATAGGTGCCAGTATCCAGGGTCATGCAGTCTTTTTTCTGTTGGATGTGCATATATTAAGATAATTTCTGTAGAATAAAATTGTTGATAGCTTGTACATATGGAACAAACGTATCACGCATAATAGCATGACCTGCGGTCGGAAAATGCTCGTGCACAATGCGAGGATACAGGTTTTTTATATGCCGGACCGACCGCGGGGTAAGAATCCCTCCTTTCCGGGGATTCGATGTTAAAAGAAGAACCGGGCAGTTGATTTTTTTAACATTGTTTTCCCACTGCGCGTACGGAACAGGAGAATTGTAGCTGAATGCAACCAGTTCCCGCGCCTCTTTCCATGCCTGCGCAAGAAGCCTGCAGTCTCTTGTATCCCAGTGCTGATTGGAAAAATGTATATATGCCGACAGCGTATTCAGCGAAAGTGATTTATTGGTCCTGATAACATTCTGCATTTTCTTTACCAGTGAAATATCGCCGTCAATATAATCTTTTTTCAAAAGCCAGGGCGGATCGCTGAGAATCAGGGCAGTAACATTCCCGGGGTGTGCTGCGGCATACAGAGCGGCAATACCCGCGCCCATCGAATGCCCCATCAGTACCGGATTGCTCAAATTCAAGCTCTCAATGAAACTGATGATGTCATCCAGTAGTACGGTGATGCTTATTTCCCTGTCTGCAAGATTTGTCGCGCCATGCCCGCGTATATCCGGCATATAGACATCAAAATCTCCTTCAATTGTCTCTGCAACGCGGCTCCAGCAGAGCCCGTTTTCCATCCTGCCGTGCAGCATAACAAAAGGCTTCCGGCCTTTTTTCAGGCGGTAATAGTTCATGGTACCCTCAGGAAGCGCTGTCTCTGCTTTTGTTATTCGCTTATTTTGCATTTCCCTTTTTCCTTACAGGGATGTGCACCTCGGAATGCTTGAACCACAAAGGGACAAACGGCGAGTCCCAGTAAACCGCGTATGGTTTGCCGGCAGGAGTAAACTCAGGGTGTTCTTCCAGCTATTCGTAAAGCCGGGACAGGGCTGTTTCGTAGTTTTTCCGATTATACGCGCCGCTGATACCTGCTGCAACTACCTCCCTGGCAGGAATACGCTCGATTTGTACCTGCAGTGTGTCTCTGAGATTTTTTGATATGTCTTTTTCGCCAACATAAAATTTCATTGTGCCCGGCTCAATCTCAGCTTCGACCGGTGAAGTCATTGAAACCTCGTGAAACCTGATATACCGGAACAGGTTGCCGAATAGCATATCCGATGTACTAAAATAATCTGAGGCGGCCTCAGACTCCATCACGACAGCTTCGGGAATAGTAAAAACTTTGATTTTGCCTGCAGGCGTTTTGTCATACATCCGGGGTGCTGCCATCAAAACCCCTCCTGAAATTATAAGAATTTGTGCAATTTTGTACATTTTGTCCACCTGGTGTATTAATCAATACAACCTTAATCCGCAGACTAAGCCGGCAGAGCCGGAGACGCCAGAGATCAGAAGTCAAAGATCAGCCAGGAAAATATTTTTCATTGACTTATACAAATTATCTACGCAAAAAACGTATTTGTCACCGACAAAGTGTCTGACCCATCACAGAGTTCTGTGAATAACAGACTGTCTCAATTGTACAAAGCATCTTTCGTGCCAGGCGAGCCTTCAATAATATATGAAAATACCAAACCTGCATTTATGCCCCGGATTTTAATGCCGGTGCGCAGTATTGCATACAATACAGGCGAATTGTATCCATTTTACAGTATTTCAGTCCCATTTTCAGCTCTCCCATAATGAAAACCACTCTTTCATTCTGACACAGGTGCCTTTTCTGCTCAAATGAATCAGTGCCGGTTTTATCCGCTTAAGTATGCAATTTGCCGGCTATCTTTCTTCAGGCACGCTTTTTGTTTAAAGTGATTGACGAGATCTCACAAGTGCTGTTCCAAAATCTTTTTTTCACGGGAGGCCGCTATGGCCAGCACCGGCGCTTCACACAAACTTGAGTACTCCCTTGCCGCTCCCGGCATAGTGGAAATCGCCCTGTATTCGATTAGCGGGAAACAAATCGCGCTTCTGGAAAACAGCTATAAAGATGCCGGACAATACTCTGCTAATCTTGGCAATCTTAATCTGGGAACAGGGCAGTACCTTATCAGGTTCAGGTCATCATCATTGACAAAAACCACCAGCTTCTACTTCATGCGCTGATTTGGACTGTGATCAAGGTACTTTGATACGGCGGCTTTTCCGGCCGCCGTTTTCTATTTTAGATTATATTATCAGGTTCCATGAGGGATATTTTCAATGAACAATGATCGAGATATTGAAAAGCTTGTCACCGATTGTGCAAACGAACAGCTTTTCGGTGTACTGGCGACCCGCTGCGGTGACTGCCTGCACACCAGCATCGTTGCTTTCGCCGCCTCGGAATCGCTGAACGAGATCGTATTTGCCACACCGGAATCATCACGGAAATACGCAAATCTCACCGGGCATCCATCGGTCTCCCTGTTTATTGATAACAGGCAAAATGACGCGTCCCGGCTGTACGATATAACAGGAATCACCATACCGGGTACGGCATCGATTGTTGATCCCGAACGTGACGCCGTACTGGTCCAAAGGTATATTGACAAACACCCGGGTCTCCGGGGTTTTATTGAATCGCGTTCGACAAAAATTATCAGAATTGATGTTGACCGGTATGATATCGTAACAAAGTTCCGGAAAGTGCAGACACTGCACGTTGAAAAGGGGTAATGCCGGATGAGTGGAAAGAGGGCGCAGGTTTTGATAATTGGCGGCGGTTTTGCCGGATTATCGGCTGCGCAAGCGCTGTCGGGCCATCCGCTCGATTGCATGCTTATTGACAGGTGTTCTTTCACACAAATGCGGCCGGTGTTGCCGGATATTGCCGGCGGGTCCCTCCGAAAAGCAGATTGCAGTGTGCCGCTCGAACGCCCAGCCAGCAAAACGGGATTTCGGTTTGTCAAAGGGGATGTAAGCCGTATCCTGTTTAACCGCAATCGTGTTGTATTGCAGGATAATTCAGAATATGCGTATGATTATTTAATCCTTGCTTCAGGCTCTGAACCAGACTTTTTCTCACTCGATACAGTCAGGGAACATTCGTTTGGTATTGCGCATGTTGATGTGGCCTGCAGGCTCCATGAATATCTTTTTTCAGGCGGCTTTGACTCAATTGTCGTTGCCGGGGGCGGCTATACCGGCGTTGAAACCGCAACACACATACGCAAAAGACTTGTGCGACTGAAAAAAAACGCTGTTGTGACAATCGTTGAGCCGTCATCATCAGTTCTGAAAAATTCTCCGCAATGGATACAAGCCTGTGCATCGGAAAACCTGCGCGCCATGGGGATCGAGGTACACGCCCGTGCGCGGATAAGCGGTTACGAATCGGAAACGGTTGTTTTATCCGACAATAGCCGGATCAATAATGCCGGGCTGGTCTGGGCTGCGGGGATGAAAGCTTCGCTTGGTGCGCAGCGATTGGAGTGTATGGGGAACCGGCAGGGAAGGATTGCGGTACACAATGACCTTCGGTTTAAAGAGAACTGCTTTGCGGCCGGTGACGCCGCGTGCATTGGACCGGCAGATGCATGTTTTCGCATGGCGCTCCCGGTTACTGTTTCCGGGGGCGCGCATGCTGCGAACAATATTGTCAGGATGATAAACGGGAAACCGCTTGTGGAATTCAGGCCCTCTGATCCCGGCTTTGTGGTGCCGATGGCAAACGGGCGCTCGTATGGCGAGGTGTATGGTGTCAAGGTCCGGGGATGGGGCGCGACATTGCTTCACTACCTGATAAGCGCATACCGGTGGTATGGAACTAAAAGCCGGATCCGCATAATGTCGTCTCCTTTGCGGGCGTGCAGATAGGATGGACAAGGAATGGAATTAAGCGTCGGTTACACATTCGCACCCGGCCTGATACGGAAACTGGCGGCATTTTCATGCGTACGGGAGATATACGGCAAGCTCGACCGTGACAGTATCGGAGGTGGGCGTTCAACGTACACGCTGCGACGGACAACGCGGTCGTTACTCAGGGCGCGGGTTGACGAAGCCCACCGTCACGGGATTGAATTCAACTATCTGATCAATGCAGCCTGGCTCGGCGGTCTCGAGCAGACCAGAAGCGGCCGGAAAAAAATACGAAGGCTCCTTGATTTTATTGCATCGTGCAATGTCGACAGCGTGACAGTCGCCTCTCCCTGCCTTGCATCGATTGTCAAGACACAATATCCGCAGTTCAAGCTCCGGGTCGGCGTTTTTGCCGTGGTTGATTCACCGCTGAAAGCGCAGCGATGGGAATGTTTGGGCGCGGATACGATTTGTGTCAGCGCGATTGCCTGTAACCGGGACTTTGCGCGGCTTGAAGCGATCCGGAACGCGGTTTCCTGCAGACTGCAGCTCATTGTCAATGCGAGCTGTATTGCAGGCTGCGCCTATGAGTTGACCCATATGCAGATGCTGTCCCAGAGTTCCCGCAGCGGCGATCCGCTCCGGGGATTTGTACTCGATTACTGTTTCCTGAATTGTTCCTCGCAGCGCCTGGACGATCCGCTCAATTTTATCCGCTCGATCTGGGTCCGCCCCGAAGACCTTCACCTGTACGAAAAAATCGGATATGATTCGTTTAAAATTGTCGAGCGAAGCTCTCCGGAAGAGCTCGTTCTCAAACGCGTTGCAGCGTATGCACATCGCTCTTTTGACGGCAATCTATGGGAGCTGGTCGCTCCGGTTGCGTATATTACCGCCCGGCAGAAAGCATCCCTTTGCAGCCGGTTCCGGGTGATTGCCCATTTATTCAGACCGAACCTTATCAAAACATCGAGTATGCTCCTCATGAAAAAATATGCCGAAAAGCTGCTGGTTGCCGATTACCAGGCCCCTGATTCGCCGGTGTATATTGACAATAAGGCACTGGAAGGGTTTCTTGAGGGCCTGCACGAGCGCGAGTGCGCGAAAATGAACTGCGAGCAGTGTTCATACTGCTCTGCATGGGTTGAAAAAGCGGTGAGAATTGATCCGCAGTATCGCGATGAGGTGCTGGAGCTTGCCGGGAAGCTCGATGAGGGACTCAGGAAGAGCACGCACTGGCTGTGAAGAATCAATCCCCGTATCGCCTCATTACCAGCGCGGCGTTATGCCCGCCGAACGCAAAGGACTGGCTCAGTGCGCAGGTGATATCATAGGAGCGGCTTTCGGTCACGAAATTCAGATCGCGCACGGGATTTTCGAGGTTCTTGCAGACATGCGTTGTGCTGTTGCGTATGCTCAGTGCAGTAACCGCGGCTTCAATCGCGCCGCTTGCGCCGAGCGTGTGCCCGATCAGGGACTTTGTTGAATTAACGAGAGGCTTTTTGCCGAACATCCGCTCGATTACCGCGGCTTCGGTTTGATCGTTGACCCGCGTTCCGGTCGCATGTGCGTTGATATAGTCGATATCCCGTGCTGAAACCGGAGCGTCTGCAAGCGCGGCCACAAGCATTCGTTCGATTTCTTTGCCCGACGGTTCCATGATCATTATGTTATGCGCGTCGAATGATTCGGCAAAGCCGGTGATTTCCGCAATAATGCCGGCCCCGCGGTTTTTCGCATGCGATTCCTCTTCGAGAACAAGCACGGCCGCGCCCCCCTCGCTGAACAGAAAGCCCGAACGGTCACTGTCAAACGGGCGGTTTGCTGTTTCGGGATCACTGCAGTCGGTCACCAGCGCCTTTGCCAGGTCAAATCCTTTGAACAGACCACCGAACGGATCGAAGAGATATTCTACACCGCCGGTCAGGGCACAGTCGGACGCGCCGCTCTGTATTGCACGAAACGCATTGCCGATCGCGATTGTTCCCGCAGCGCACGCGCCGGGAAATGTCCGGTTCGGGCCTTTCAGCCCGTACTTTATGCCGGGAATAGCCGAGCAGGCATTGGGCATTGTTATCGAAACTGCAAAAGGATTAAACCGGAACGGCATTACCATGAGTTTATCAAGAGATTCGCGCCGGGTACTCGATGAAGATTGACCCGGGATATTACCCGCGGCCTCGTCTGTTGTGTCAAGCACGGCCCTGATCGGCGTGAATGTATGATATGCCTGATTTTCGATAAATGTCGAGATCCCGCCGATTCCCGTGCCTATGAAAACGCCCGTTCGCAAAGGATCAACTGCATCTATGCAATACACGCCTTTTCTGGGATCGACAAGCCTGTTTTGCAATCCTGCATCGGCCAGGGCCTGGTGTGATGCGGCACAGAGCATGAGCGTGGCTTTGCCCTGCTGCATTCTTTCTATCCGGCTGACCGGATACTTCTCCCAGTGGATTTCGGGAAGTCGTGTCCAGAGTGTTGAGACAAAATCGGAATAGGAATACCACTGCCCGGGAATCGGGGAGACCCCTGCATTTCCTGCAAGACAGTTACTCCAGAATTCATCTTTTGTTTCTCCATTCGGAGCAATGATACCAATACCGGTGATACAAACTCGACGGGGCATTATTTCGAAGATTCGTTTCGGGTTGCCTGAAGCTGGTCCATGATAAAATCGGCGGTCGCGCCGATCGTTACAAGTGATTTCGCTTCTTCATCTGAAATCTGACGCTTGAACTCATCCTCCAACGCCATCAGCATGGTAACGATATCAAGGGAATCAGCACCGAGTTCTTCCTGAAAATTGCTCGATTCCGAAAGACGGTTTTCATCAACCCGGAGCACTTCAACAACAACTTTTTTAATCCGGGCGATAACATCTTTTCGCGTGACTGAGGCACTCATAAGCCTGGTTCCTGTCTATTTCGTTGGACGTGTACTATATTATCTTCTTGCCACAGCAATTATCAGCAGGCAGTCCTTTAAAATAGTACGTGCAAAATGAAATGGCAGCCAGAAGGCTCCAATCAAGGAAATATGGTATGATCCAATCAGGTGCAAAGCGAACGGACAATGGCACAGGCGCCGTTCGGATAGCTTCGATCGGGACGGCAAATCCACCGGTAAAAGTAGACCAGAAACAGGCGGACCGGCTCTATTCGCGGTACTATAAAAACGAGTTAACGCAAAGAAGTATGGATGTTCTTCATAAGGTGCTTGCGCATCCGAGCATACAAAGCAGATATGCATCGGTGAAAAGCCAGGTAGAGCTTCTGCAGTTTAAAAACGAAGATCCGGACAAGCGCATGGACCGCTATACCTACTGGGCGGTTGAGCTGGCAACAAAGGCGATCGCCGGTGCGGTTGAAAAATGCGGCTTGCACCCTGTGGATATCGACGCGCTTGTTACCAATACCTGCACCGGCTATCTCTGCCCGGGAATCGGCACGTATCTTATCGAGTCGCTTGGTTTGTCGCCGGATACGTTCGTGTATGATCTTGCCGGCAGCGGCTGCGGGGGAGCCGTGCCCAATATCCAGTTATCGAGCAATTTTGTTGCGGCAAATCCCGGGAAAGTTGCCGTTAGTGCATCAATAGAAATTTGCAGCGCCACCTATCAGATGGACAACGATATAGCACTGATCATTTCCAATGCGATTTTCGGCGACGGTGCTGCGGCTGCGGTGATATGGGACAGGCCCCGGGGATTTATGCTTATCGATACCATGAGCAGGTTTGATCCGCAGTACCGGGAGGATGTCCGGTATGTGTATAAAAAGGGGCAGCTACATAACCGGATCAGCCCGAGACTTCCCAAAGTGCTCGGTGAACTGGTCCCTCCGCTCATAAAGGAGCTGATAGCAAAAAACGGATTGAAAACCGCAGATATTTCCCACTGGGCAATTCATCCGGGGGGAGACAAGATTGTCGAGATACTCAAGGAAGAGATGTCACTTTCCGAGGAGCAGCTTGCGCCGACCCGGTCGGTGCTGTCCGAGTTTGGCAATATGTCGTCACCGACAGTTCTGTTTGAATTCGACCGGATAATGAATAATGGAACCGTCCCCGGGCAATGGTGCGTGATGGTCGGGTTCGGCGCGGGATTGTCGATCTATGCATATCTGATGAAAATCTGATTGTCGAAAGGAAATTGAATGGATAGGCAATACAGAGGTTTCGGCAGGACCTGGAGTAGTGTTGCGCTGGCTGCGCTTTTTACGGTCACGGCGTGGAGTGAAAATGCCTCAGGCGGCGCGTTTGCCTGCCGCGGCATTGCGGAGATATCATTTTTCGGGCGGTCAACGCTTCATGGGTTTGAAGGACAGGGAGTTACAGAGATGTTTGTTTTAAAGGGTGTTGTCGACACAGCATCCGGCGATACGCTTGTCGGCACGAAAATAATTACGCGCACAGAGGGCCTTGCCACCAAAGATGAGGCGCTGAATAAAAACATGTATAAAACGCTTGGGTCCGGGAGTTATCCGGTCATAACCGCCTGGATTGACAAAGTGCCTCTTGAAAAGCTGCGGCCCCCGGCCGGCACGCGCGGGGAGTTCCCTTTTCGTCTGAAAGTGCGCGACATAACGCAGCGCCTTACGGCGACCTCGTCGGATTGGGCAATGACCTCCGACAGTCTTGTTTTCACCGCGCAGTTTGACTTTTCTCTTTCGGCATTCGAGCTTCAGCCGCCCGCGCCCGTCTTCGGCCTGATAAAAATGGAGGACATTGTCAAGGTTACCTGCCGTTTTCGCACCGAAGTAACATCAGAAGCGGCGAAAACAGAAACAGGTCGGCAGCCAGCGCGAAAACAAGAATAATCGTTGTCAGGACCCCCATGTGCGCGGTCGGACGGAATCCCGAGAATGAAAGTATACCGAATCCTGCGGCAAGTATCGCGGAAGTAAACACTATGGCGTCGGCGGTATGCCGCAGGGAATACCGGACGCCGTCATCCGGTCCCAGGCGTTTTCTGCTGCATGCAGTCATGAATGTGTAAAGCAGATGGATTGTGTCGTCGACAATGATCCCCAGGCTCATGGCCGCGACAATCGAGATGGCCAGGCCTGCCTGACCGGTGATAATTCCCCAGAGACCAATAGCCATCAGCAGCGTAACAATATTGGGGAACAGCCCGATAAAGCCCCATCGGAGCTTTTTGCCGAGAATGCTGAGTGCTATGAATATTGCAAGGAGCGAGACGGCAATGCCGCGGATCATGCTCTTGATATTCAGTTCGGATATATGGGCAAACATCAGGGAGATACTGCCGATTGTTGCGGACACGGTACCCGGTGAATTGACATCGATCCAGGCATTGACCGCTTTTTCGAGAGAGCGGAGTTCTTTTGCGGAAATTTTACCGACGGTAATGAATACGCGCGTGGCGGTGGCTGAATCGTTGACAAGGAGCGACATCCCGGCCGATCGGGCGGTACTGCCGCCGCTTCCTTCGAGGATCGCCTGCGTCAGGGCGGGGCTGCCGATACGGTAATGCTCCTTCCTGCCGCGATGCAGGCGGAAGTTGATCACCTTGAGAATGTCGCTGATTCCGGCAACATGGACAACCCCGCCGCGGGTCCGCGCCCAGGTGCAAAACCGGTCGATAAACGAAAGATATGACGAATCCGTGATCAAACCCCCCTTCTGCGCGGCAAAAGAGCATTCGATATAGTCAAGCCCGGTAAGGTTCTCAATTATCGCATCGGTATGCCTCCTGAATGCAAAACTGTGGTCGAAATAATCGATAAACATGTCGTTAAGCTCGATATGCCTGAGGCCGGTAATACAGATTATTGCCGCTAGTGCCGTAGCAACGGCAAATGTTTTCGGATGCTTCGTTATTGCAGCCCCCAGCCGCGTACCGATAAAATCGTGACGACCCCGGCGGGGGCCGCGCACGGGAATGGGAAATTGCAGGAGCAGCGAAGGGAGGAGCGTGACGGTGAGCACAAACGCTGCGGCAATTCCCGCGCCGACAATCGTGCCCAGGTGACGAAACGGCGGTACATTGCTGAAATTCAATCCGGCAAAGCCGACCAGAGTTGTCAGACTGGTAATGAGTACCGGCATGAAATTGCGCCCCAGCGCTTCGACAACAGCGCTGTTCCTGCCGGTATCAGGTCGGTAATGATGAAAAAAGCTTATGACAATATGAATGCTGTCGGCAATGCCGACGGTAAGAAGTATGATGGGCGCTATTGATGACGGCGGGGTGAGTACGATTCCCAGCCATCCGGCAACACCCATGGCCGCAAGCGTGGAGCCCACCACGACCAGGATGACCGCAAGTAATGCATACAGGTCGGCAATGATAAACCAGAGTGCGGCTGTCATAATGAAATACATCAGGGGGAGAAGGACGCTGATGTCTCTGTAGCTTGCTTCAGCAAATGCTTCATCGAGCATCAGGCCGCCGGTACCATAAAACCGCATATCCGGATACGCTGCCGAGAGGGAGTCGATCATGGCGCGTGCTGCTCCGGCAATTTTTTGCGTGGGCGGTGAAACCGAGTCGGGTATGTCGAAATAAACAACAATTCCTGCTGCGTGGCCGGACTCGGAGACCAGGCGGTTTACTGCCGATGGATCGGATTCGATAATGCTTTGCATGCTGTCGAGATAGCCGGCACGATCTGCCCGGGACAGGTCAATCAGGTTTTGTACCTGCAGGCCGCCGATACCCATCACCGGTTTTTTATAATTGACCAGTGATTGCACAAAGGAAGCACGCGGCAGGTTTTCCGCCTGACTGGTAACGGTTTCCATGCATTTCAACACGGGCAACGAGTACACCGTGCCTGAGTCGGGAACAATGCAGAAAAGCAGGTTGCCGCTGTAGCCGTACTGGTCCTGAAGTTTTTCAAGCTGATTGAGCCGCTTATTTGATTTGCTGAAAAACGAGGTGTGGTCGTGGGTGATTTTCAGGCGGAATATGCCTGAGGCCAGAGCAAGAACAACAATGCCGCTGATCAGGGGGATGGTTTTTTTATAGCGGAGCAGGCCGGCAAAAAATTCAGTCATTGCTTTTCCGCGCTGATTTCTGGAAGTGAAGAATGTCGATATAGCCGAGAAAAAAGCCGTGTGCCGCGCGCAGGCGCAATCCGTTGCGTTTCGCCATGTCTGCAAGACGTTTCCGGGAGGGGTACTTTTTCAGACTCCGGGCGATGTAGGCATAGACATTGCGATTGCGGTGGAAAAAAATGCCGAAAATAGTTCCCCAGAGTTCAAGAAAAAACAGGTTGATATATGCGTGTGCAGGATTATCGGGTTTTGCAAAATCCAGAAACAGTGCACTGCCGCCGGGTTTCAGGACACGGCTGATTTCGTGAAGCGTGTCGGGCAGTGACGGTGCATTCCGCAGCGCATATCCCCCGGTGACAACGTCGAATGTTGCCGCGCGGATTCCGAGCGAGTCCATATTGTGAGCGGTATAGCCGGTCCCCGGCCCGCATGCGGACCGGAGGGCAAGGCGCAGCATGTCAAGAGTCAGGTCGATGCCGGTAATTGTTGCCGAGGGGAAACGGGCCCTGCATAGTCGGGCGATGTCGCCGGTACCGCAGGCGATATCACCGATACAGGGCGATTCCATGTCCGGGATGAGCTGCACCAGGCGCTTTTTCCAGGCCTGGTCGCGGCAGAATGAGAGGAGCCGGGTGACCCGATCATAGCGCGGCGCGACAATTTCAAACAGCCGTCTGTTATACCGGTATTTATCATCAGGGCTGCAGCGATGATTAAAAGGGACCAGATGTGCATGTGTCATTATTCGCTACCGTTTATTTATCTGGTTTTATCGTTTTTCTGTTTATAACTCAAAGGAGAAATTTCCGTATTTTTGAAATGAAATCCACCGATTTTGTATACGGCGGATACATCTGTGAAAAGCCCAGGCCGTGATGCTTGTCCATCACGCTCCGGATATAGCTGAACGTATCAAATCCCGCTTTTCCGTGATACCGCCCGATGCCGCTGTCACCGATTCCGCCAAACGGCAGCTCTGAAGAGACGATTGCATGTGCGGTGCCGTTGAAACAGACTGTTCCCGACCTGCTTTCTTGCAGGACATTCTTTTTGACCGCACTGTCAGAAGTAAAGCAATAGAGCGCAAGCGGTGCGGGAAGGGCGCGGAGGCGCGCAAGAAGTGTGTCAAGACCGGAATACGATGTTATGGGAAGGATGGGCCCGAACACCTCTTCGTCCATAAGGGGTATATCCCAATTGTCAAAAGGAACGATGGCAGGCGCAATAAAACGGTTGTCGGGGTCCGCGGCCCCGCCGAATGACGGTTTGGTATCTTTCAGCAAGTCCGCCAGCCGGTGGGCATGACGTGGATTGATTATCCGCCCGAAATCCGGGCTTGTTCGAGGATCGTCTCCATAAAAATCTTTAATTGTTTCGATCAGCGTTTTCTGGAGGCTGTCGAACACCGATTCATGCGCGCAGAGAAAATCCGGTGAAACGCAGGTCTGTCCTGCATTGAGAAATTTTCCCCAGGCAATCCGTTTTGCCGTTTCTTTGACAGGTACGCCGGCGTCGACAATGCAGGGGTTTTTCCCGCCAAGCTCGAGCGCAACCGGTGTAAGCGTGCGCGACGCCGCTTCCATAACCGCTTTGCCGGTCCGGCCCCCGCCGGTAAAAAAGATAAAATCGGGATTGTTTGCTATCAGTTGTTTTGTCTCCTCCGGGCCGCCGGTAATCACGGTCAGGAGTCCGGGATTGAATGACTGTGCTATCATGGCTTCTATGCAGGATGCTGTTGCGGGCGCGTATTCCGAGGGTTTGAGGATTGCGCAGTTTCCTGCTGCAAGCGATGAGACGACTGGCGAGAAAATTAATCCGAACGGATAATTCCAGGGTCCGATAATAAGCGTGCACCCGAACGGCCGGGGGGCGTACCAGCTTTTCCCCGGCTGGTTTACCAGCGGCGTTGAAACTTTTTTCTTTTTCGACCACTTTTTTATGTTCCTGCAGTCGTGCTCGATTTGCATAAGAACATAGGCAATCTCACTCATATAGCCTTCGAGCGGCGGCTTGCCAAGGTCTTCATGAAGCGCATCGATGATTTTCTGCCGGTTTGATTCGATCGTTGTTTTCAGGTGTGCAAGCGTTCGGGTCCGGTCGACCGGGCGGATTGTCGTGCCGGTTGCAAAGTGCGATTTCTGCGCATCGATTATCGCTGCCGGATTAAACTGTATCACCCTGCGTCCGTAAAAAGGGAATATCCTCAAGTTAGTTGAAATCCGAGCGAGGCAGCTTCCGAACGAATACTGTTATTATCCTGGCACGTACCCGAATATGGCCACCATCACACGTGCATAAAACTACCTTATCACCCAGGCAGGTAGCAAGGGCCCCGGGAACAGATACCGGCCCTGCGGTCCTTTCCCGCACTCGCATCATATAATTTACCTGATTCCGGAAAAGTGCAGGTTTTCATTTTTCTGAGTAATTACTCAGATGGGTCGGTCTCGTCA
>WJKA01000119.1 GCA_014729375.1 Chitinivibrionales bacterium | reverse complement strand
CCGTTGTACCGTGTCACCAGTGTGCGATCCCCTGCCAACCAGGAAGACTGCTCTCCTTTTTGTTTCAGAAAATTAATCAAAAATACCCTCTTTTAATCTCTTCAATACCATTATATTTTAAAGTAAAACATTATAAGAAAAATATAATTCAAATAAATACAATAAGATAAGTAGCAACAAAAACAAATGCGAATATGAATTATCTTGACATTTCTCCTGGTTTTTGATATAATACATAAAAGTCAGTTAAGACAACTAAGTCATTTAAGGCAAACTTAGTCTTGCTCTCGCAGTATCAATTACCACAGGAGGAATCATGGGTGTGAAAAAAAAGAAAAAAGAAATTCTGGTTGTTGATGACTGTGCTGAAATGAGGGAGATAATTATTGAAGTTCTCAAGGATGCCGGATACCTGGTTGTTGGCGCGGAAAATGCCGCGGTTGCAAAGGATCTGCTGAAAAATCTGAGTTTTGAATTGATGATAACCGATGTCGATATGCCCGGAATAAACGGCCTGGAGCTTGCTCGTTATGTGAAAAATACATTTCCGCAAACTCAATTGATCGTTGCCACAGGAAGCTATGGCGGGGATGTTGAATCGACCGTGAGTGAACTCGGTGGAAAGTTTGTGCGAAAACCTTTCAGCCTGATATTTCTTGTACAAGTAGTCGAGGAATTAATTAAAAGAGAGTAGCTACTCAGGTGGGGCGGTCTCGTCATTCCGGCTTTGGCCGCAATGAAACCGGAAATCGTCCACAGGGACCTGAGGAGTTACAAAAGATAAATCATTTATTGAAACAGGCGTGCGGCTGATTTATAATTATTTTATTGCATACGAAGATGTTGTTGGCCGGGGTCGCAATGCGATTCGCATACAGAAACGGAGTGAAAAAGCGTGGCAAATAAGCGGATACTGACCTCCGGTGAGGTCGCACGGTATTGTGAGGTCAATTTCCGGACAGTCCTCCGGTGGATAGAGAAGGGAATGCTTAAATCATACCGTCTTCCCGGTCCCAGAAAAGATAATCGTATTAAAGTTGAAGACCTTGTTGCGTTCCTCAAAGATAACAACATGCCCGTTCCCGATACTCTCGCACCGTCACTGCCTCGGGTTCTTATTGTTGATGATGATTCCAGGATGGCCAGGTCGATCCGGCGGGTATTAGAAGAACGGGATTATGAGACAGAGATCGCCCATGGCGGATTCAGTGCCGGAGCATTGATGGAAAAATTCATGCCCACGGTTGTTACCCTCGATTTATCAATGCCCGGCATGGACGGCATTGATGTTATCAAATTCATACGAAGCCGTCCTGAATTTGCTCACATAAAAATACTGATTATCTCGGCCCGTCCAAAAGAGGAGCTTGAAGCTGCAATTGACGCCGGTGCTGATGATATGCTTCCAAAGCCGTTTGATAATGCTGTTTTACTTGAAAAAATTGATGCGCTCATGAAAAAAGTGTAAGCTTACTGATTGCTATGGTTCGCATAAAGACATCGGAACTAAAAGAAAACATGGTAGTCGCCAGGCCGGTGGTTGCCCATGGCAGGGTACTCCTCGCTGCAGGAGTTGCTGTTACCGGCAGTCATTTGCGGATTCTTGCAACATGGGGGGTGCAGGAAATTATGGTTGAAGGGGACCCGCATTCGGATTGTTCACATGCATCGCAACCAATTGATACGCAGGCCCGAAAAACGATTGAGCATGCAATCGAAAAACGCTTTTCAAAATCCAATACAGACAATGAAATAATTGCCCTGCTGAAAAATGGTGCATTGCGAATGGAAATAGA
Source organism: Chitinivibrionales bacterium (assembly GCA_014729375.1). GTDB lineage: Bacteria > Fibrobacterota > Chitinivibrionia > Chitinivibrionales > WJKA01 > WJKA01. The sequence goes on along the minus strand of WJKA01000119.1, from coordinate 4,698 downwards.
ACAATCAATACAGGGTACACCTGATAGCTCCGGGGAGTGAAGTATGAATTCCCGCGATTTTTCGGGAATCGAACAGATGCTGGGCCATGTTGACCAGTTGCCGACCCTTCCGGCAGTATACAAGCGTCTGCAGCAGATGCTCACCGATCCAAAAGTTTCCGCCCGCGAGGTGGGCGCGGTTATCGAGCAGGACCAGGCGCTTGCCGCAAAATTACTCAAGGTGGTGAATTCTTCATACTACAGTTTCCCCAGGCAGGTAACAACGATCAGCCATAGTGTTGTCATACTTGGTTTCAATGAAATCAAACATATGGCACTTTCCGTTTCTCTCCTGAAAATGTTTGGCAATGCCCGGGCCGGGACCCTGTTTGATCAATCCGGCTTCTGGAAGCACTCCCTGGGAGTGGCCGTATGTGCCGGAGCAATCGGACGGAAAGCAGGACCCGCAAAATGCCCGAGTCATGAAGAGGCATTTGTTGCAGGGCTGCTCCATGATATCGGAAAAATTATTGAAGACCAGTTTTTGCATGATGATTTTGTACTTGTCCTCCGGGAACAAAAAAAACAGGACGTTCGTCTTATTGAAGCGGAAAAGCGGATACTGAAAAATACCCATCAGGATTTCGGCGCATTTCTTGCACATAAATGGCGACTTCCCGCAATTCTGGAATCAACAATCGGATTTCATCATGATCCACTGCGCGTGCAGGATAGTGAGTCTGAATTTGCCATGACCTCGATTATTCATTGCGCTAATATAATCGCGCGTGCTCTGGCTATCGGTACAGGCGGCGATCCGTATGTTCCGCGCCTGGAGCACCAGTGCTGGGAATTTCTTGACCTTGGCACCGACGACCTCGAACCGATAGTCGACGAATCAGCAGGTGTATTCAATGATATGGCAAAGCTTCTGCTGGAGGGATAGCTTTTCATGAAACCTGCGGAACACCGTGGAACCACTCGACCCGGCAATATCCATGATAAATACGAACTGCTTGAGTATTATCTGGGAAAGCTTGACAGTCGAACAAGCCGTGGTGAAATGTATGAATTTCTCCTGGAATTTCTTGTTTCAATTATCGGAGAAAACGATACTGCTTCCCGTGGATGTGTTTTTATCGTGAATGAGCAGACCCTTCTGTTTGAGCCAATCGTTTGCAGTGACGTTTCTGTGAAAGAGACATGCCGGAAAGAACACGACCAGCAGGTTGACAATGGGATAATACCCTGGTGCATACAGAATAAACGGCCTGTATTTGCGGAATCGTTTCACCGGCGGCATGGAAAGCATTGTATTATCCTTCCACTGTATACTGCCTCGCGCATGCTTGGTCTTGTTTTTCTCTATACCGACAAGGCGGAATCCGATATTTCGCGTGCAATGTTTAAAATTATCAGTCTTGCTTGCTTGCAAACCAGCCTGTACGCCGACATGCGGGATATAAATGCGCAACTGCGGGCCGCACAGGCCCAGCTCGTGCAATCGGAAAAGCTTGCCGGTATCGGACAGCTCGCAGCAGGCATTGCTCACGAAATCAATAACCCTGTCGGCTTTGTGACAAGCAATTCATCAACGCTGCAAAGCTATGTTTCCAGAATGAAGCAGATGCTTGAATTTTACCGCACGCATCACCATACCCCTGAAACAGCACGCCGGGAAAAGGAGCTGAAAATTGATCGCGTGCTGGATGATATCGATGCTTTGCTTGATGAAAACTCCGAAGGATTGAGCAAAATAGCAGAAATCGTGCGGTCGATTAAAAGCTTTGCCCGTTCCGATCAGGATACAGAGTTTGCCAAAAGCGATATCAACGAGGGATTACGCGGTTCACTGGTCATTGCCCGCAATGAGATCAAGTATCATGCTGATGTGGAAACCAGGCTGGGGGATATTCCTCCGGTACACTGTGCAATCGGCGCGTTAAACCAGGTATTTCTCAATATACTGGTCAATGCTGCGCAGGCAATCAAGGAGAGCAGCAAAAACGGAAAAGGCAGGATTTGCCTGCGAACCTGCTGCGCGGGAAACCGTGTGATTGTCGAAATACAGGACAATGGTCCCGGTATTCCCGACGATATCCTGCCGAAAATTTTCGATCCTTTTTTTACCACCAAGCCGGACGGAAGCGGTACCGGGCTCGGTCTCAGTATTTCGCATGATATCATTGTCAAGAAGCATGGCGGGAGAATTGACGTAAGAACAACGGAAGGCGAAGGGACACTGTTTCGTATATCGTTACCGGTGGATTGACGGGAGGGAAGAGCGACGCGACGAGCAGCCTTCGCTTTTAGCTTCGGCTTGCTATACGCGGTGCCAGGCCGTCGCTGCGCTTTGGCCTGGCAGGCGCGACGAGGGGAGAGTTCAGGGACCGGAATACCGGTAGTGGCCGGTTATTTTAAATGCAAATAAAACATCTTCAAGCTCAGCACCGCGGCCGATATTGTGTACAACAGCATAGCGGTCCGTGCCGTCAACTTTGCGGTCAACCACAATGCCGATATGATCGAGATTGCCAGGAATTTTCCACGTGACAATATCCCCCGGAATGTAATCCTCTCCACTATCGGTTACCGGAAGAGATTTTCCCTGTCGCCTGAAGTAAGTCATCAGGTTCGGGACCCGTCGATGGTCAATATTCGGATCGGGTTTTGCTAATCCCCAGTTATCGGGATAGGCCGCAAAATGTCCGCTCATGTCTTCATGCACAAGCACTTGTAAATCAATGCCGGCGCTGCGGAACGCGCGAATAACAACATCGGTGCAAACGCCCCGTTCAAGGGGTATGTCGCCGTTCGGGTAAGAGATCGCCGCATACCCGGGATCGTAGGTATGCGTTATTTTTGTCTGCCGCAACGCGCTTGCGATTATTGAATCAATGGTATCAACAGACAAAGAATCGGCATATAAGGGAGAAATCAGCGAAAAAATAACAATGAAATATGAGGGCCTGTTCAGCCCTTTTAGAAGACCGTAACCAGGCCCGGCGCGGGCTTTAAAATTCCGTGATCCGGCCACAAACTACCTTTGCGCTATTTTGTGACAATAATTCTGTGTTTCATGTGCTTTTTTCTGAAATATACTCCCTGGGGAAGGGGTGCGTTTTCAGAACGCGTATCCGGGCTGGTTGTCATGATCCGTTTTCCGCGGATATCGAAAAGCACCGGCCGGTCCGCCTGGTTCGCGGCTATGCGTGCCGGGGAAATGTTCAGGACGGTGGTTTGGTCCATGCGGAACAGCGCATTGTCCGGTATGGCAACCTTGCCGCCGGTACCGGGACCATCGTAGAAAACATCGAGCGCCTGTGTCCGGCCTGCCTGGAAATATTCGACCGTGATCGCATGTTTTCCCGCTTTCAGGCCGATCGTCCCGGAAGCTTCCTGCGGCGTATGGGTGCCGTCATTATCCACAATCAGGCTGTCGCCGATATACAATTTAGAACCGTCATTTGAGCTTGTCGTGAATGTATACTCGCCATCTTGGGGCACCTCCACATACCCGGTGAAAATAACGCCATAATTCAATGAAGTGAACGAGGATATATCAAAATTGTTCATCGTGCCGGAGCTTGCCGCCGTAAGTGTACTGAAATCCGGAAGGTTTGTCCAGGTGCCTTCATAATAGCTGTAATCGAGGCCACTTACCACCGGCGATGGATCATCTGCCGTTCTGAGCCCGATAACGCTGATTGTTTCCGATGATGACCGTGATACGGTTCCGCTGGTTACTGTCAGGGTGGCGGAATACTGTCCGGTTGTTTCATACGTGTGTTCTGCGGTTGCGCCGGTTGCGGTATTGCTGCTGCTTGACGGGTCCCCGAAATCCCAGGAGTAGGAGAGGTTGTCGCCGGTGGACTGGGAACCGTTGAATGAAACCGGAAGCGGGGCTTCGCCGGAGGTGGGGGTAGCGGAAATGATTGCGCGGACGCCGGAGAGACTGCCGGCGGTAGTAACCAGGGCCACCCAGTCGCTGCTTGTGCTTGACGGTGGCGGGCCGATTGGCACCGTGGAACCGCCGTCAATGGAAGATTTACTCTGCAGGGACCCGCCGTTGCGCGGATCGAACCATTCGACATCAAATGAGCTGGCGTGTGCCGAAAGGTCGAGATCGGTCGAACCGCCGTTTTTAAGTAAAATCACATAGACTTCGCCGTCGAGCGCCAGGCAATAATCGCCACTGGTAGAGATAATGCTGTCTGCATTGGTCATCTGCCAGAACGGGATATTGTTGTTATTGAAAAATTCCAGCGCATAGCGGCAATAATCCCAGAATGCATCGCGGCTGCGCCAGTCTTCGCAGGTCAGGTCTGAATGGTCGTGCTGGTAGCCGAAATACCATTCATTGCCCCACCCGCCGGCCAGAAATGTTCCCCATAAAGCGTTTTTGCGGCCGTCGGTGTGCGAATTGCCGGCATCATTATCAGGCCGCAATGCATGGCTGGCATCGCCGGGTTCGTCGCAAGCAACGGCCCAGGACTTGCCGGCGTCGACAGAGCGTTTCAGGTAGTCTTTGACCCGATCGTGTACCTGGCTGAAATCGGTTTTGCTGGTTTGCAGAGAGAAACCGGTCAGCTTTGAGCCGGGCCCCAGAAGGTCGTGGTGGGGATTTCCCATGTTGTGGATGACAATGTGATGATGATAGGGATCGTTGTCGTAAAAATACTGGGCCCAGGCTTTTTTTTGTGCGGTGGTGGCGTCGTT
>WJKA01000118.1 GCA_014729375.1 Chitinivibrionales bacterium | reverse complement strand
GTCAACTATCTGTATGATCCTGTAGAGCCTGCATTCCTGAAAATTATCGGAACGGCAATAAAAACGGCCAATAATCACGGGAAGCCGCTCTCGATATGCGGAGAGATGGCGGGGAATCCATTTCATGCGCTTTTACTCGTGGGACTCGGCCTGCGTCGATTCAGCGTAGTGCCGCGAAATATTCCAATTCTGAAAGAGCTTATCTCCCGGATCAGTTTTGCAGAAGCGTCGGAGAGCGTATCTCATGCAGATGCAATTACATCCACCGCAGAAATGGCACAGTGGCTTACGACACTTAACAAACGGGTCTTTGGAAGCGCACTGCAGAATCTGCCGCTTACCGCCGATGTGTAAAAAGCAATCCGGGCTGTTGTTGCTGTTACCGTGCTGAAAGCAGCTTTCTGCCGAGTGTTATTACGTGGTGCTCAAATGCATCGGCAACATAGCGAGGGGTATGTTTTCCCGGCCGTTCGCAGTAGTGGTGTCTGATGCCGAGAGAGAGCAGTTTTTGATGGGCCTTTCTGTTGCCGTCAACAGCAGGATCGCCGGTGCCGCAATCTAAAATAATCATGCACTTTGTATTGTGAAGCGAGTCAATCATGCCGGCGAACGAGAACCGGTGCCACCGTTCTTTGTTCTGTTTCCACGGACCCAGCACCCTGTCAAGTTCCCATTCGTCGGGGAAATCGGTCAGGTCGACAATACCGCTGATGCTTGCGGCTCCGGCAAATATGTCCGGATACCGGGCAAGAATAGTCAGGGCGCCATGCCCTCCCATGCTCGAACCAATCAGCGCCCGGCCTTTTTTTATGGCATGAGTTCGATACGTACTGTCGATATACGAGACAACTTCACACGCAATATATTGTGAAAACAGCGAATTTTCTTCTACCGGACTGTCGATATACCAGGAATTGCGGTCTCCGTTTACGCATACAAAAATGAGGTGGTACCGGCTGGAAAGTTCCTCGAGAGAAACGAGTCTGGTCCAGCTTGTATGATCGCCGCCGTACCCGTGAAGAAGGTATAGCACGGAATAGTTTTTTCCTGAACCTGAATACGTTTGCGGGAGAATAATCCTGGTTTTAAATTCTCTGTTCATTGCACGACTGGGAACTGCAATTGTTTTCTCCGCAGCGGCACAGGAATTCAAGCCGGCGGCTGCAAGGAGCAGCGCGATGATAATGCGCGCATTCATGTCAGCGCCGCTCCATCGAAACAAGTCTGAGGAACTCAGTGCGGGTCGAATGATCGTCCCTGAAACTTCCCAGCATCGCCGATGTAATCATATGGGAATTCTGCTTGCTCACCCCCCGCATCATCATGCATAAATGCTGCGCTTCGATAACAACCCCCACGCCTTCCGCCTGAATCGGCTCCGGCAAGCTGTTTGCTATCTGGTGGGTCAGGCGTTCCTGAACCTGAAGACGCCGGGCAAAGCAATCGACAAGCCGGGCAAGTTTACTGACACCATATACTTTCTGTTCGGATATGTATCCGATATGGCATTTGCCGAAAAACGGAAGCATATGATGTTCGCACATGCTGTATATTTCGATATCGCGCACAATAATCATATTGTCGCACGGTTCATGAAATACGGCACTGCTTAAAATCTCCTGAGGGTCCTGTCTGTACCCTTTCATCAGGTGCTCATATGATTTCCGGACCCGTTCAGGTGTTTTTACAAGGCCTTCCCGCCGGGGATCTTCACCGATTTCAGTCAGAATTTTTCTTACAGCATCTTCCATAAAACACCTTTCCCTGTTCAAAATTGCTGTTAAAAAATACATTTCGGGCTGAAATGCACAGCGGGGTGCTGATACATGTAAAAATAAAAGTGCTTTATTTGCATCCGGCATTCTGGCAAATATAGTTTTTATACGTGATAAATCGCTCGGAAACAGGGGGCGCTGAAAATGAGGGCACGAAAAGAACAGACAAAGCCACGGACACTGATCAAAGCAGTACCGCTCATCGTGGTTCTAATCATCGTAGCATTTATTACAAATAAAATTATCACCGACGGACTTCCGCAACAATTCTCTATATTGCTCGAATCTCCAATGGATGATTATGGTGTGGTGGAAAAGTTTGATGAAAACAGCGCCAGAGAAGCCAGGCAGGCGTTTGCAGGATTCTGGCATTGCCGCGAAGCCAGCTCCCGGAATACGCTGGTCGGAAAAAAACGCCTTGAGCTGAAAAAAAACGGAACAATATGGATGGAAAAAAAGTATACCCAGAAACTTCCTTCCGGCAAGCTGTTTGACGTTTCGCATATAATTCACGGCGTCCTGGTGCCGTTTGGCAATCCAAAAGAAGATACCAGTGCCGTTGTGTGCGATGTGCTCATTATTCGCCAGAATCTGGTTACTGAGGAGGATACCTGTTACGGGGAAAGTAATACCTCGGATTTATGGAAAATAAAAAAGGAACCATCAGGACTGCTGATAAACGGCAGCCGGTACATTGATTATGGAGAAGCATCACTTGACACGTTCTTTCAGGAAGGCATTATAAATACTATCGATAATTTTTCGATTGAAGCATGCCTTCTTGACGTAGACGAGTATACGTTTTTACACAATGCCGTAGTTGCGGACATGAAAACAATCGAGCGCAGCACTATGTCTGAGAAGGAGATACGGGATATGGCGTCCAGGTATTATTACCCGGTTCTTCGCGGCGCTGTCGATGGCTATGGCATGCCCGTATCTTCCATACCGGATTCAATAGATTTCAGCTTTTCGGTCAATGCCTCGGGCGAAGTTGTCGATCCGGAAATTGTCACTTTGGGCATTCGAAATCTTTTTAAGAAATCATTTGTTTCAGAAATTGAATCCTGGCGGTTCCCGCATCGCACGAAAGAAGACGATTCCGTGCGTGTGACAATGACATTTACCTATTAGTATAGTAATAATATCGGTATTTATGCAGTTGATTAAGCAACAGTATTTACAAATTCGATGTTAAAGGGTATACTTAAAGATAACCCTTTTCCGGCGTGGTGAATAATCAGCCGGATGTTCATGCGGCCGGCGGGGCCGCTCCGATACAGTGCCGAAAGGACAACCAATCCAGCGATGTCCGCTTCAGAGCTTGAAAAATACAAAGAGCATGTAAGCAGCAAGCTTTCACTTATTACCGAAACTCTTGCGCGTATTTCAATGAGTGATTATTCCCAAAAAGTTAATATATCCGAACTTCCGGAGGATGAATTCACTAATGTTTTTTGCGGTCTCGACATTCTCATGGAAGACCTTCAGGAAGCGCAGAGCGAGATCAGGGATCAGAGCGAAATAAACCGCCTGCGCGTTGAGTTCTGGAAACTGATCCCCGACAAAAAATTGACAGAAAATGATTTTGTGTTTCAGGTCCTGAGAAAAGCCGGAGAGTTTTTCAGTCTCGCGCGTGCAAGTTACTATGTATTTCGCGATAACTATGATGCGGAATGCATTGTTCAGTGGTCCGAATCTGACAGGGATTCTACGATCGGTCTTACGGTTCCCGGGGAAATCTGCAGGAACTTTCTTGGAAAACAATATGTCAGTGTCGACGAGGGCTCGTTAGAGGGTCCGCAGAAAGATAAGATACTGAAAATATTCAACGACACCGGTATTAATTCATTTCTGGCAATTTTTTTTCCCGATACTGAAAATCCCACTGGATTCGTAAGTTTCAGCGATGCCCGGCATTGTCGAAGCTGGAACGAGGTTGAAATAGATTTTCTTAATGAAATTGTAAAATTACTTTGTGCAAAAATCGGGCAGATCAAAGCTGAAGACGCTCTTGTGCAGGCAAATGAACGGCTGGAAAAGCGGGTAAAAAAACGCACACAGGAGCTTCGAAAGGCAAACGAAGAACTCAGGGAGGATATTGCCAAACGTGAAGAAATTGAACGTCGCCTTAAGAGCTCTGAGCGTGAAAAACAACGGATTCTCGATTCACTCTCAGAACTGGTGCTCTACCAGGACACTTCGCTGAATATAGTCTGGGCAAACAGCTCTGCATGTACGGATGTCGGATTGGGCATAGATGAAATTTCTGGGAAGCGTTGTTATGAGTTGTGGCACCAGTCAAGCAGTCCCTGCCAGGGGTGTCCGGTCGTGGAATCCATGGAAAATGGGCGGGCGTGCAGGAAAGAAATTTCCACACCCGACGGCCGGATCTGGGATATCAGGGCATATCCGGTGCGCGATCCAGACGGAACCATTGTCGGTTCCACTGAGATAACATCTGAAATAACTGAAGCCAAACGTCTGCTGGAAATGCAGCGCGAGAGTGATGAAAAGTTCAAAGCAGTGGCGCAGAGTGCGCACGAAGCGATTTTTTCGGTTGATGAAAAAGGGGCCGTTGTTTTCTGGAACAGCGGAGCCGAACTGATGTTCGGGTATGTATCCGGGGAGATCATTGGCCATTCATTTGAAGTCCTTATGCCCGAGCAATACCGGAACAGCCATAAAAATCCCGTAGAACTATTCAGCGGTGAGGCGCGGGGAGAAAGGAAAGACAGTATTCGTGAAGGTCTTGCGATTCGCAAGAACGGAGAGTCGTTCCCGATCGAGTTGTCGGTTTCATCCTGGGAGGGACGGAACGGGAATTTTTATACGGCGGTAATCCGGGATGTCTCGATGCGTAAAGCTGCAGAGCGGGAGCTTGCAGAAGAGAAAGAGCTGCTTGAAGTAACGCTCAGATCGATCAGTGACGGCGTTATTTCGACCGATACGGAGGGCAGGATTGTTCTGGCAAACACCGTTGCCGCTTCGCTTCTCGGATGGAACAGAGATGAATTGATCGACAGATCTTTTGAAGAGGTATTTCCCTTGCATAATGAGCGTACTAGCGAGCCGTGTGAAAATCCGGTGGTTGAAGTAATAAAAACATCGAATATTATCGACTGCTCATTCGGACGGATACTCGAATCAAAGGATGGTACAAAGCGTCATATAGCGTATGCGAGTTCGCCGATGAGAGACAGTGACGGACAATTAATCGGAGTGGTCCTTGTTTTCCGGGATATAACCGAACAGCAGAAAATGGAAAATGAGCTTTTCAAAGCCAGGAAGCTTGAATCGGTAGGGTTGCTTGCCGGTGGAATAGCCCATGATTTTAATAATATCCTGACGGGTATCGTGACCAATCTTTTCATGGCAAAAATGAATATCCGTCATGATGATGAAGCGAAGCAGTTGATTATGGATGCTGAGAAGGCCGCGTTCAGGGCAAGCAGGCTTACCAAGCAGCTTCTGACCTTTTCAAAAGGCGGAACGCCTGTCAAAGAAAATGCATCGATAAAAGAAATCATTGAAGATTCGGTCGGTTTCTGCCTGAGCGGTTCCAATGTAGATTATGCCCTTGACCTTCCGGACGATCTCTGGGCTGTGGAAGTAGACCGGGGCCAGGTCGACCAGGTACTCAATAACCTTGTTATTAATGCGAACCAGTCCATGCCCGAGGGCGGCACGATACGCGTCGGGGCTGCGAATTATTCACTGGGCGAAAAAATCAAGACCGGCACTGCCTCTACACTTCCAATGAAACCCGGTAACTACATTAAAATATCTGTCAGTGACGAAGGCGTGGGAATACACTCTCGCGATCTTGAAAAAATATTCGATCCGTATTTCTCAACCAAGCAGGACGGCAGCGGCCTCGGGTTGACAACAGCGTTTTCAATTGTAAAAAAGCACGGAGGACACATGACCGCCAGGTCAACGCCGGGGAAAGGGTCCAAATTCATTTTCTACCTCCCTGCATCCGCTGCATCTTCAGAAAATGAAAAAGCCGAAGAAGAACAACTGATACCCGGCACAAATCGGATTCTTGTAATGGATGATGATGAGGTTGTCAGGATGGTTGTTCGCCGGTTGATTACTACCAGTGGTTATGATGTAGTCTGCACCTCAAACGGCAGTGAGGCGGTTGAAGCATACGGTGAAGCTATTGAAAAAGATGAGGGTTTTGACGCTGTAATAATGGACCTTACCGTGCCTGGTGGTATGGGGGGGCGTGAAGCGGTCAGGAAAATCCTCGAAATCGATGAAGATGCCAAAGTTATTGTTTTCAGCGGCTATTCAAACGATCCTGTTCTTGCCAACTATCGAAAATACGGGTTCAGCGGAGTGATAGCCAAGCCGTTCAGCATTGAAGAATTCTCAAAAGTACTCAATAAAATCATGAGCAGGCAGCAGAATTCCTAATGTACTGTATCGCAAATACGTGCGTGTTTCCACAGGCTTTTTTCATCCCTGTCTTCGTTGCTCACTCGCCGTCGCGTAGCCACGCTATAGCGGAGCAGGATCAGTTGAATACACCCGGTATTCGCCATCTTCGCGCCTCAACAGGAACAAAAACTGTTCCACGGAAACACACACGTATTTGCCATACAGTACACTCGATTCCTGCAAAAAGGACTGTCCCCTACCATGTGAAGAGCAATACAAAAGAGAGAGACAAGCCGTTGTTTGTCTCTCTCCGGGTATTTCCTTGAAAAAACAATTATCCTATTGACGGCAGATGATCGAGCGCTTCTTTGACTTTGCCTTCAGGATATTCATAATTATCGAGCTTGTCGCTCAGATAGGCATCATAGGCGGAAAGGTCGAAATGGCCGTGTCCGCTGTGAGCAATTAAAATTGTTTTTGCTTCACCGGTTTCCCTGCATTTGAGTGCTTCATTGATACCAACCCTGAGTGCATGCGTGGTTTCAGGTGCTGAAAGGATACCTTCGGTTCGGGCAAATGTTATTCCAGCCTCAAACGTTTCCAGTTGCGGCACAGCCGCGGCTTCAACGAACCCAAGCTTGAGCAGGTGACTGATAATCGGCGCCATACCATGGTATCTGAGCCCGCCGGCATGGACGGGTGGCGGAATGAAATTATGCCCGAGCGTGTTCATAAATGTAATGGGTGCCATTCCCGCAACATCACCGTAATCCCAGGTGAGCGGGCCTTTGGTCAGTGTCGGACAACTGGTAGGCTCTGCGCAGATAATTCTGAGGTCGGGTTTGCTTCCATCGATCTTGTCTTTGACAAAAGGAAGAAACATTCCTGCGGCGTTTGAGCCGCCACCGACACAGCCAACAATAATATCGGGGTAGGCATCGGCATATTCTGTCATGAGTTTTTTTGTCTCAAGTCCGTTAATTGTATTGTGGAGCAGAACATGATTGAGTACACTTCCCAGCGAATATCGCGTATCGTCATTTGCGAAAGCTTCTTCACAGGCCTCGCCGATAGCAATCCCGAGACTTCCGGGGCATTCAGGATCATCCTCCAGTATTTTCCGGCCTATTTTGGTGTCCTGGCTGGGGCTGGGAATACAATTTGCCCCCCAGGCTTTCATCAGAATCCGGCGGTACGGCTTTTGTTCAAAGCTCACTTTTACCATGTAGACTTTCAGCTCGATGTCAAAAAAATTGCATCCCAGTGAAAGTGCGCTGCCCCACTGTCCTGCGCCGGTTTCGGTTGTCAAACGCTTGATCCCCGCTTTTTTATTGTAATATGCTTGGGCAACAGCGGTATTTGGCTTATGGCTTCCTGCCTGACTCGTTCCTTCGTATTTGTAGAAAATTTTTGCAGGAGTATCCAGTTTTTTTTCAAGACGATGAGCGCGAAAAAGTGTGGTCGGACGCCAACTGCGATAGACATTCATGACTTCTTCGGGTATCTCAATCCACTGGTCTTTTGTGTTGTGTTCCTGATTATCGATTTCTTCCACAAAAAGCGGCGGCGGAAGACGGGTTGGTTCTTTTGTTGCCGGATGACGGTATGGTGGCAGCGGCTCCGGAAGGTCGGGCTGAATATTATACCATGCCGTGGGCAGGTCTTTTTCATCAAGGATAAATTTGGTTCTTTCGGCCATAATGGATCTCCTTTCATGAGATTATGCGTTTCGGTTTTTGCTAATCAACATACTATTCGGCTGCCGGGAATCGTATTAATATAATTATCCCGAAGAGACAGAGAGAATAAAGAGGGAGATTTTTTTCATCGCAGCAACATATTTTATATATCTTATTCATGGACACTACAGAAGGAAGAATTTTCCGTTTATGTCACGTTTCTCGGCCGTTTGTTTTCTGATACTTGCCTGTTTCTTTCCGGTCCTTTCTGCGAATCCCGGCAATGATACGCTGCAGATACTTGCCGGTGCGGAAACGCACGCCATGCTTTTCCCCTGCGATTGTCCCGGCAATCCCGGCGGCGGCCTGGCAAACCGCGCTGCGTTTCTGTCGGAGCTTGTCGATTATGGCGACCGGTTGCTTCTTGATGCCGGCGGATTTTCAGGCGGGGGGATATACGATTCGTATTCCGAGGGCCGCGCGATCGATTCTGCACGTACCCGTGCCGCAATACAGGCAATGGGGTATATGAAATATGATGCTGTTGCAGTTGGTGATGAAGAGCTGCAATTTGGCGGAAAATGGCTCGTTGAAACTGCCGGAAAATATTCACTGCCGCTCGTTTCGGCTAATTGCTTTATCAATGAAAGCACCTATCTTGCGCAACCCTATGTATTTATTGAGAAAAAAGATAAAATATTTGGAATTACCGCGGTGACAACCCGGGAAAAACTCTTTGATATCGACAGCAGCATAATTGTAGCCGATCCCCGTGAATCGCTTGAAAAAATCCGGGATGAGCTTAAGAGAAAATCCGATTTTCAAATCATTCTTTCGCATGTAGGTGAAGAGAATGTTGCATGGCTTGTATCATCGTTGCCCTCGTGCGATCTTATTGTAAACGGTCACCGAAAAACAGGCACCGCGGCAGTGACAGTCCGGCAAGGTATACCGGTAATGAATTTTAATTTTCAGGGAAAGGCATTATCATATCTTTCCGCCGCAATTAAAGGCGATTCCCTGATATTGAGCGAAAAAGGATGGCACGAAATTCTTCCGGGAATGCCTGAAGACAGCGTGGTTCACGCAATGCTCGAATTACCATCGGAAATAAAGAACACACAGCATTCAAGCCGCTACGATCTCTACATAATGGCGCATTGTCCCTATGGAACCGCAGCGCTGAAAGAACTGCTTGCTTTTACGAATAAATTTTCCGGCATCGATTTTCATCTGTGGTTTATCGGTTCTGTACGTCCTGATACGGTGTTGTCGTCACTTCACGGAAAAGATGAAATCCGGGAAGAGAAAACCTGGCTTGCAGTCCGGGCCCTCTATCCCGGCCAGTGGCGATCGTATATTGAACGACGGACGGAATTTAAGCAAAGTAATGAGGAATTGTTTGAATCCATGGGTTTTGATTCACGTGCAATTGCGCGCTGGATTGAAAAGCAGGGCGAACGCAAGCTGGCCATGCACTATCACAGGT
>WJKA01000117.1 GCA_014729375.1 Chitinivibrionales bacterium | reverse complement strand
GTTTGCAAAGGGACAGGACCCCGGGGTCGCTGATAATAAAAGCATCGGGAGCTGCATGATTTTCGGAAAGCTGCTGCAGATAGCCGGTAATATCGGCGATTTTCCGGTCGTCGGGCATGCAATTAAGTGCTGCATAGACTTTTTTGTCACGAGTATGAGCCAGTGCAATAATCTGGGACAACTCGGCGGGCGAACAATTGGGGGAGTGGGCACGAAGATTATGCTCTCCTGCTCCAACGTAGACTGCATCGGCGCCGTGAGTGAATGCAGCTTCTGCAATGTGATAATTTCCCGCAGGTGCAAGAAGTTCGGGAGAGGCGGATACATCCATAATCAAGCGTGGTAAAAAATGTGAGGCGCTTTCATGTTTTTTCCGTAGAATCGGCTTCAGCCTTTTCGTTCTTTTGTTTCTTTTCAGGCGGCATTGAAAGCACTTCTTTTACCGCGTTTTCGTAGTTTTCTTTTGGCTGGAGCCCCGGAATAGCCTTGACAACGGTTTTGTCTTTTACGATAAATACGGCCGGGATGCCGGTAATGCCGAAATATGCGGCAAGCCCGCGGTTGATATCAGTATTTACCTTGATAACCTCAATTTTCCCGGCATACTTCTTTTTAAGCTCGCTTATTATCGGATTGAGCATTCTGCAGGGCATGCACCAGGGGGCCCAGAAGTCAACCAATACCGGAATTTCTGAATTTACAATTCGTTTGGCAATTTGCTGTGATGAATCCGCTGGAGTAGATTGCTTCACCTGTGCACAGGCCGGAATGAAAAGCCACAGCATAAAAAGCGAAATTGCCGTGCACCGTATTGAATAGATCGTGCCGTTTTTTTTAGCGCTCCCCGGAAAAGCAGCGGCCAACCCGTTTGTTTTTGCAGTACCCTCAGCCATGCAACCATTAACTTTCTGTTTCAGCCCGGGATATCCCGTATCGTCAGGTTAGAATTGCGTTACATAAACGAGTTTCAATTCCCTGCTCCAGCCGATTTTCCGATCGCTTGTATTCTCAACTTTTTTCTGAAAAATATCTTTTGCATCAAATTCAAGGTAGAATGACGGGGAAAATGCCCAGCGCAATCCAACATTGAAGTACCCGTTCAAGGGATTATAATATTTATCTGTTCCGGGATCTTTATACTGAAGAGCAAGATCGTATTCCACGGCCAGATACAGTTCTTCATTGACGCCCAGATCCATACCAATATAGCCATTGGGCCATTTTACCGTGGAAACTTCTTCAAGCGAATAATTTATCGCACCGTGAAATCCGAGCTGTATTTTTGAAAACAGCAGATAATTTTTGCTGAGTGCGGCAAAAAAACCCTGCGATTTGTAAATATATCCCTTGTAGTTGTCTTCATATTCAATTCCGCCGTATCCCTGGTGGTCATAACCGATTGCAAGCGCTGGAAACAGGTAATTTTCTTCAAAAAGCCGATATTTTATATGTGCGCCGGGATAAGGATTGGGTTTTGCTTTACCTCGCCCGACAAGTCCGTCGCCGCCGTATCCAAGCCCGATATTCAATCGATCGGTGATTCCCACAGAAATTCCCAGATAGAGGCCGGCCCCCTGGATCGTACTGTCACCGCTGGAATAAATTCTTGTTTCAAAATCAAAATGGGCTTTCGGTAGCACGCCTGCGGTATGTGAATCAATGAGTCGCCGCGGCTGAAGCAATGTTTCTGCAGATGGATACGCAAGTAGTGCGGCAATACAAACGGCAGAACACGAAATACGGTAAATCAATAGTCGAGTGTGAGGTGGAATCACTTTTTCCCCTTTTTCCTCTGTTCGTTCATTCGGCGGATCCGACGTTTTTTGCGTTCATGCTCTGCTCCGGTATGAGAGAAATCATGTGCACCGGTGCCGTCCCACTTTGCAACAAAATATAATTCTCTGGTATCTGAAGGTGAAACGGCCGCCTGGAGCGATCCGGCGCCGGGAGAGCAGATAGGCCCGGGCGGGAGGCCGGGATATTTCCGCGTGTTGTAGGGTGATTTGGTATTAAGCTCTGAAACCCTGAGCGGACCGGAAAATTTGCGAAGCAAATATCTGACTGTCGGATCCGCACCAAGCGGGTATCCCAGCCTGAGGCGGTTGTAAAATACTCCGGCAATGCGCGGTCGCTCTTCCGGAAGGGTCGCTTCTTTTTCGACAATCGAGGCCATGGTAACGATCTCATGCATCGAATACTGCGAACTGATCTCTTCTGAAAAATCAAGCGAGCCATAGACCTCTTCAAAGCGGTCAAGCATGCGGCTGATTATCGATGCTGCATCGACATTTTCGGGAAACCGGTATGTGTCAGGAAAAAGATAGCCCTCGAGTGTGCCTGAAGAAATAGAAAAGCGGCTGATGAAACTGTCGCTTCTGCAAAGAGAAATAAATTCAGCCGTATCGATATGAAAAACCTCTGCAATTGCTTGCGCAGTTTGTTCGATTATCAATCCTTCCCGTATAGTGACACTCAATTCTACCGGACGGGCATCCAGAAGCTTTCGTGATGCCGAAATGATACCTTCATTTTTCTGAAACATGCATTTCCCCGCTTTGACCCTGGTGTCTTTCCCGGTAAGTTTCATCCAGACCCGAAGCATCATGCTCGATTTAATAATACCTTTATGCTGCATTCTGGCGGCGACTGATTCAAGTGGTTCCCCGGGTTCAATGATTATTTCAATGTTCCCGCATGAGGGACCAACCGGATATAAATAATAAAGCGAAATTCCGGTAATCGTAAGAAAGGCACATATTACAGCAGCCGGTAGTACACGCATGTTTTTTTGCATAAATCTAAACATCCATAGTATAAAATAAACAATATACCCGGAAACAGCAGCAATAGCAATGAGGCCGGTAAACCATATTTGATAAAGAAGTTGTAAAAAACGGGGCATGTATTGTATATACCAATTTCAAATCAATCCGGATAAAAAAATAATTTATGTAATCCCGGCGTTTGCTGCCGATGCAATGGATATATTTTTATTATATAATTTATGGTAGTTTATAATCGTACATTTATGGGAAAGAAACTCGGGCAGTCGCTCCGGTTGCGTATGTGCGGGACCGGAGAGGAAAGTCCGGGCACCAGAGAACAGGATACCCTGTGTCAAACAGGGGTTCCGCCCGACGGAAACGGATAGTGCCGCAGAGAACAGTCCGCCCTGTCCGGTATGTACTGCCGGATGGAGTGAGAAGTGAAAAGGTGGAGTAAGAGCCCACCGTCCGACCGGGTAACCGGAGGAGCAGGCAAACCCTGTCCGGTGCAAGACCAAGCAGGAAGAATCCGCCATGTACATTGTGCGGAGAAGGCTGTTCGTCTTTATTTCTTCCGGGTAGGTCGCGCAGATAAATGACTGCTGTCCCTGAGCATTGCTTGAAGGGAACACAGAACCCGGCTTACAGAGTTTCTTTCCCATTTTAAATACGTGTAGTGTTGTGCTGTGCTACCGGCAACATAAAACTGGTCGACAGGAATAATTTGAGAATAAAAAACGGATTTTGTTTCTTTCCCTGCATAGTCATATTTCTGGTGCTTGTATCGGCCGACAGTGCGAAAACCGGCACGGTAAGTCGGGGCAGAAAGACAATAAAAGAAATTGTTATTCAGGGTAACAAGTCCACAGAAGAAGATATTATTCTTCAATTTCTCGACCTGGATACGGGCGCTTATTTTGATTCGAGCATGATTCGTCCGGCAAGGCGGCGGCTCGAGCAGACCAGCCTCTTTGCCCGGGTTATTATTTTTTCAATCCCTTCACCGGAAACTGTCACACTCTATGTAATGCTTATTGAAAAGCCCTATTTCACGATATCGAATATCGGTGGGGAACTGCTCAAGCGCTACGGCGCCAAATCGAAGGTGCTGTGGCAGAGAGGCAAAGTTTCTCTTGGCTTTACAAAGTTAAATTTCCGGGGGAAAATGGAAGCGTTTACTGTGAATTTGACCTTGCTTGAGTGGCGCTCGCTGGGACTTTCATGGCATAAACCATTCATACAGACACCGTATTATTTGAATCTTGGTGCCGGAATTGCCGATAATCCGTCACAGAATTATTCACTCAGGGAACAGAGCATACATGTACACACAAGTGTCGGCCGTCGTATTGATGACGGCATTACTATTTATTCGGGGTTCAAACCGAGGTATGCAAATACAAAAGTTGTCGGAAAAGATACTCAGAACGTGACCTATGCGGAAAGCTCATATGCCGTCACGACCCCCACCGGTGATACGTCGACCGGGTATGCCTTTAAAACATACGTGGATACAATTCCGACCGGAGACAAACGATTTATCGAAACGAAGATATTTTCGGGGTTGCAAGTTGACAGAAGAGACAGGGGGTTCGATCCTGAAAAAGGGTGGATTTACCGTGTTTCATTTTTAACCAACCCCGTGTATCCGCCCGGCAAAGTTAACCGGAAGTATTCCGGGTATCGCGACAGTGCAAAGCTGGGACATGACAGTCTTGTCGCCGCGTTTCGCAATGCCGGATATACTTTCGACAAATCACGAGAGCTTGAGCTTCTTACACAGCAATATTTTCAGATTTACTCGCAGTTCCAGCTTTATCATCGCGGTTTTTTTGCAAAAGACCGGTTTGCCTACCGGTTGAAATTATTGCTGCGTGATCGTGACGGTGGCATTTTGAACAGAGTCGGCGCTGGCGGCGAAAGCAGCATCAGGGGGTATGGGAGCGGTGCGGTGGATAACGGGCAGCAGGCAAACAATATGGCTGCATATTCCATGGAGTACCGTTTTCCGATATTTACAACCCCGACCTTTGATGTGTTTAGCGATATTTTTGATTTCAGCAAGATCGGCTATGACCTGAGTAATTTTTATTATCGTCTTGACGCTTGTCTTTTTTTCGATGCAGGGTATGTCTGGAATAAATGGTCTTCACCAGTTAGTCCGTCAGATGATCATCAGTATGGCTATTCGTGGGGGCTTGGATTACGTATCATGATGCCCACTATGGCACGAAGTATTGCCTTTGATATCACGCCGCTCCTCAGAGATATCGGTAATGACAGGCTTAAATGGGGGTACTGGTGGAATCTATATGTTGATCTGCACTATTAGGCAGGTCCCAAAATAACGCAGAAGCAAGATTTCCCATCCCGCTGGAGGAGTGGATACGGAAGAAAATACAAAATGAGCTTTTTATCCGGTAAGCCCTATAGCCAATTCGCACCGGGGTTATTTCAATTCATTTTCCCCCGAACCGCTCAGTCGGCTTGAATCGGCGTTCCTGTTTCCAGTTCCGACTGTCGGGCAATGTTACCTCTGGATACCGTTCCAGCATCTGTTCGAGATTTTCCCGAATAAAGTATTTGTCGAGATCACCACCGGGATTACGATTGAGATACCGGTTTGCCCACACCATGGCGGATTCGGGCATTTCTTTGTAATGCTGATACAGCACATAAAGATTTTTCGATACTGACGGGTTTTCCGGTTCGTGCGCGTAGGCTTTTTTTAGCTCAGATTCTGCATGATCGTAATTGTTCGTTTTTACATAGAGGGCCGCAAGATCGATATACGCGGGAACATAATCTTTTTGCAGGCGGAGTGTTTCAAGATATTGTGATTCGGCTTTATAGAACCACCCTTTTTCCAGGTACAGGCGGCCGGCATAATAGTGGGCTTCTACATTGTCCGGATTGAGTTCCAGTGCCTTTTCCAGTGCTTCCTGCGCATTTTGCGCCTCAGGGCATTGTAACCAGTCGTCAACATCGTTGCCATAATTACGCCAGTTTTCTTTCTCCTGCCGTTTCCAGGCTTTCGCCATCCAGGTTTTTCCCACCAAAGTCAGAAGCTCCGAATCTGTTTTGCCGGAACGCCTGAGTTTCTGTGCAAGAGCCAGGGCCTGGTCGTATTTTTTATCCTTGAACAGTTGTTGTGAATTGGAAAGCGTGGGTGACCATGTGTCAAAAATGTGCTTGACAGCAAAAAATGATACAAGACTGAAAAAGGCGCACACAAGCCCGATAAGGATTATTGCAGTGGTGGAGAGCCCTTTCCGACAGTATATTACGGAACAATGCATGTGCTACTCAACGATAATTTTTGCCACATCGGAAAGTGAAATCTCAAAAGAACCGTCTTCAGTTTTCCCGGTAATCGAATGTGCGATACAGATATAGGCTTTTTCTTCTGAAATTCCTGGAGATGATGTGGTTGATGATTCGATGGATGCGCCGTTTTTCAATGAAATTCTTGTCACAAGGTAATACAGGTCACGTTGAAACTGCCGTGTTTCGGAGGCGTCAATAGATAATTGGTCAACCTCGTTGAGCTTAATGTGCCGTACAGTTTCTCCCTGCAGTACTTTTAGCGCAGGGGCGTCGGCCAGTTTCATGCTGCGGGCTTCAACGGCAAAATCAGCATGATTGAAGATCGTGCCTTTAACCGAACAGCCGGAAAGCAGACATGCGGAAATTAAAGAAAATAACGCCGGTCGAATGGTCCGTAAAGTCATTGCACCGCAGCTTCCTTTTCTTTCAGAAAATCATCCTCGCTGTTATACGTTTTTATCAGACGGGTAATACCAACCATTTCAAGGACCGTCCTTACCTGGCTTTCTTCAGCGATTATATAGATCGAACCTTTGTTTTCCTGAACATCGCACAAACAGTGGATAAAAATGCTTATCCCTGCACTGTCAAGATAGGTCGTCCGCTGAAGATTAAATACGAAGTGGTGACTTCCTTTTTCGATCAGGCCCGAAATCTCATCATCAAGCTGCTTGGTGCTCACTTCGGTATCGATATTCCCGATAAT
>WJKA01000116.1 GCA_014729375.1 Chitinivibrionales bacterium | reverse complement strand
GGTCCCGCAAGTCCGTTTATTGTCTCCATAATGTCCCGGACAGTCGGAAGGAAAGCCAGAATATCTCCGGATTCATGCCGGTCAAATATTTCCTGCACCGTGGAAATCACCGCGCGGGCGCTGGTACGCATTCCTTCACCCTCCCACATTTCGATAGCGGGCTTATAGGTATAGTCGACCGGAAAAAGGCGTCCGGAAACAGTCAAAACGGGGGCGTGATCAAATGTTTGGGAAAAAAGGTCCGTATCAAGGGTCGCGGAGGAGATGATTAATTTCAGTTCCGGGCGGCGTCTGAGTAACATCCGGGCATAGCCGAGTATAAAATCGATATTGCAGGTCCGTTCATGTGCCTCATCAATTATCAGCGTGTCGTACATGTCAAGCTCAGGGTTCTCACTGATTTCCGCCAGCAGAATGCCGTCAGTCATAAACTGAATAATCGTGTTTTTTCCGGTCTTTTCATGAAACCTGACTTTATATCCCACTGTTTCACTAACCGGCGTTTTCATACACGAAGCGACAAAACGGGCAATAGAAACCGCCGCTATTCTCCGTGGTTGCGTGCAGCCGATTTTTCCCGCATTCCCTCTCCCCGCCTCAATGCACATCAGGGGCAACTGTGTGGTCTTTCCCGATCCTGTTTCCCCGGCAACGATAATTACCTGATGCTGTTTCAGCGCAGCAATGATTTCCTCCCGCTTTTCGAAAACAGGAAGATGCCTGGAGTAATTTACAGAAGAATGCGCTTGTGTGCCCGCAGAAGGCCGGTGCTGAATTCTATTCGGTTTTTTATGATGCATATCCTGGTGTCGAATATAAAAGTAAGCAGCAGGAAAACGGTACGGCCCTTATTTAAAACACAAATCCGCCCGAGACCTGTCCATACACTCCCTGGCAATCATCGGAAAAATCATATTCAAGCAGGGCCCTGATCCGGAAAGTGCCGAACGGTGCAAATGTCCAGAGAATACCCGGGCGGTTCGAATAGACAGTACCCGGTCCGAGAAATTTTTTTGTCTCTGAATCCGGTTCAGGAGGATAAACCGTTGAATCGTTCCAGGTGTATGAAGAATCCTGAAACACATGTTTTATTGATCCGCCGCGGACTGTGCTGTTTTTGCGCGTGTTGCGAAACCGGACAGCAATCGCATTTTTTTTTGTCACCTCTGTTTCCACCTCTGCTGCAAGCGCTGCCGAGTTCGGGCCCAGCGGGGAACCGAGACTCTGCCCGAAATGAGAATACCGGTGGCTCCCACCATAGAAATGAGTATAAACCCACGGCTCGACCCGAGAATACTCCACCGTTGCATTGATATCTTTTGCAAAGATATTGCCGAACCACTGCGCACCGGCGGTCAGAGCCCATTTATTGCCGAAATCATCACTGAACAGCGTCCAGGGCGCAGAAATGTCGTCAATAAAAAACTCTGCATACCATCTGAAATCTTCCGGATAGTGAAGCGAAAAATCAATGGTAACGGTGGCATTGTCACGATCTCCATTATAATGCTCGGCAAAGGCATACGGAATAAACGGAATCATGTATACCCATTCAAAAGTCCGCTCCTCACCATAATAATTGAGCCTGAGCGAATCGCCTTCTTCCCCGGTAGTGCTTCCATTGATAACCGTTTCGCTGATTGCCGCAACCAACCGGTTTTTCCATAGCGGCACCTGCAGCCGGTGCGTATAGAAATATTTTGGTTTGTCTTTCTGGCTTTTACAAAGGCCGAACGTGTGAAAATAGTCAGCCTTCCACAAGTCAAGCCATGCCTGAAACCAGGTCAGCGGCGGTGCTGAGCCGGAAAAAGTCAGCGGATAATACACTGCAGGTCCCTGCCTGAGATAATCAACAGCCGTCTGAATCCCGATATGTTTCCATTGATACCTGATCCCGCCCCTGAGCATGTCCGATGCTCTGGCTTTTCCTTTTTTTGTATCGCGACCGAATAGATTATACGGTATACCGTCATACGGCTGATATGTTGACTTGTTAAACATCGAGTCGGAGGCGTATTCAGTCCAGACATCAACGCCGGAGTAAAACGAAAGCTTCCCGATAGAGCCGGTGAGCAGCGGATTGACAATCCCCTTGACCACGGCGGATTTTTTTTCATTCCGGTACCGCGGACTGATATCGCCGACAAGCGAAAGGTGAACAAGCGTTGCAATATCCTTGTCTTTATTGCGCCACCGGAATAAGCCTCCGTCAGTTCCAAGCAGGTGTTTGGCCCGTTCCAGACGAAACGTTTCCTGTCCGGTAAGCTCGCCGCATGAATCAAGCGAATCGGCTGATGCAAACACCCGGAAAACATCTGTCGTATTCATCGGGCGATAAAACCAGGTTGCGGGCAGTTCAAGTCGATGGCGCACCGACAGACGAAGCAGGTATGTATCCAAATCTGGATTTAGCCGGATAGACGGAGAATATTCGCCGAAAACCGCGCAGGATACCGCGATAAACAACAGGAGTGCACATATATACTGTAAATACGCGCATGTCCCGCTATTCTTCATCGCGTTCCTCATCGTCTTCATCATCCTGTACATATCGCAGCCGCATTTCTTCAATTCTCTTCAAATGCTCCTTCACGTAGACAATCTGCCGGGATGTATCGGGAATAGACAAATTCAATGCTTTTCTGGAGAGGTAGAGTACTTTCCGCCGTTTTTTCAAATAATCGTAGTAATGGATCAAATACTCATACCCCAGCACCAGATCGGACCAGTTTACCGGCGAGCGATCTTCAGACAGTTCTATCATTTTTTCAGCGACCCGGCTTAATTCTTTCCATTCTTTCCGGTTATAGGCGATATTTGCATGGATCCGAAGAAAAATCGTGTTGTCGGGCATCGAATCAAGAATACTTTTTACCAGCAACTCCGCGCGTTGAAATTCTCCCCGTTCGATAAATATCCAGCACAGAGAATTTTTAGCGGCAAGATCATACGGCGGGACCGCCTGTGTTGCACGTTCAATCTCCCTGATCCCTTCTTCTGCTCTATTGCCGCCAAGCAATAAGAGCCATTTCAGACTCTGGCTGAGATAGTATTTGAAAATACCCGTACCAAGAAAAGCAGGATAAAATGTTGAATCTTTTTTTGTGATTGAATTGAAAATCGCGACCGAAGAAAGCGCGTCCCGTGCCGCAGCAAGCCACTTGCCGCTTTTTGCCAGCATTACGCTTTTTCCGCCCTGAGCGCTCCCGATATAGAAAACGCACCAGAGTGAATCATTGCCTCTTTTTGTGTCGATTATTCTCCAGAGCGCTTTTTCCACGCTGTCACAAAGTGCAATAAAAGATTCTGCCTCAAGCGCGTATGATTCATAATCCAGAATTCGCGTCTGATGATTTGCCAGGCGAAGATAGAGTGCATCCGCATTGTCGGGATTTTTGCGCAGTATGCTCTCAAAAAGCTCATCAGCTTTCCGATATTCCTGGGCAACAATAGCTTCTATTGCTTTTTCAAGCGGACTATTCGTTTTATCATCGGAAAAAGCCGCAATCACTCCACCGTTCAGAAAAAGCATAAAAAAAAACACTGTTTTCAGCATGGAAAAAGAACGGTTCAGCCGGCGGGCCAAAAAACATCCACGTATGACGCTCTGCATATATGGAAAAATAATTAAATGGAGAGACCGGTAATTCCCTGAACAACCATTCGAGGCATTTTTTCGGCGGTACTATATCCCGGGCACAAAGCCATACAGCGGCTATACTACAAAAACATAGAAAATATAAAAGAAAATTACCGCCAGAATAACACCCAGGCCAATTAAAAAGGGAACCGCTTTCTGCGAAAAAAGCGAATGCCAGTACGCCGACTTGAGCATGCCGTTTTTCGGTATGGAAAGAATGGAATTTTTGACCGGGCCGGGAATTTCTTCTTCGTCAAACTCTGCAACCGACTCCCGGACCATTTTCACTTCTTTGACAAACCGGGCACACGCCGGACATCCCTGAACATGCTTTTCGGTATCAGCCCCTTTTATTCCCAGGGCATATTCAGTGAGAAGATCATCCGGAGGATGTTTAGCCGTCATACTGTTC
>WJKA01000115.1 GCA_014729375.1 Chitinivibrionales bacterium | reverse complement strand
TTAACAAGGTTTGCAAGATCGGCGCCGACAAAACCGGGCGTTCCCCGGGCAATGGTTAAGAGATCAACATCGGATTCAAGAGGAATTTTTCCTTCGGTGTGCACCCTCAAAATACCTTCACGGCCCTTGATATCCGGCATATCAACAACGACCTGTCTGTCGAACCGTCCCGGGCGAAGCAGGGCCGGATCCGGAACATCCGGGCGGTTTGTTGCGGCAATAAGAATCACCCCGGAATTCTCCTCAAAGCCATCCATTTCGACCAGCATCTGGTTCAGGGTCTGCTCACGCTCATCGTGGCCGCCGCCGAGGCCGGCCCCGCGCTGACGCCCAACAGCATCGATTTCATCGATAAAAATGATACACGGTGCATTCTTCTTTGCGGTCTCGAAAAGGTCGCGTACCCGTGAGGCTCCCACACCCACAAACATCTCGACAAAATCAGAGCCACTCATTGAAAGAAAAGGAACGCCGGCCTCGCCCGCCACACAACGTGCAAGAAGCGTTTTTCCCGTGCCGGGAGGCCCGAGAAGAAGTACCCCCTTGGGAATTTTGCCGCCAAGACGGTTAAAGCGTTGAGGGTCTTTTAAAAATTCGATAATCTCTTCTAATTCTGCCTTGGCTTCGTCAACACCCGCAACATCCTTGAACGTGCTCTTTGGACGGTCGATATTGTGAAACTTGGCCCGGCTCTTGCCAAAAGAAAATATCCCTCGCTGGCCCGCCTGCATGTTTCGCAGCATGAATACCCAGAAAAGGATCATTAATACCCATGGAAGGATACTCAGGACAATATCACCGAAATTGATTTTCTCAGGTTCAAATTTATAAGGGAACCCCTTTTGGTCCCATTCTTTGAGCATTTCCGAATCGATATAGGGCAGGTTGACAATAAATGTTGTGCCCGAAGGGGTCCCTTTATTTACCTGCAACTCGTCCAGCGGCTCAGAGCTTTCAAGCACGCCCTGCAGCACGGCCTGGTTAAGCCCCTTTTGAATTATTGTTGCTTTGAGTATTCTGGCATCGGGGTTCTCCAGCAATCGCTTGAACTGACTGTATGATATCTGTGTTTCCCGCAGTGAGTCAAAGCGTTTTACCAGTTGCAGTCCGATAACCACCAGCGCAAAGACAAGCAGCCACATGAATATGGTTTTCGACGGGTCCTTCCCTGGTCCGGGTTTCTTTTTGTCTCCGGAATCAGAACCCTGTTTCTGGTCTTTTTTAGGAGATGTAAACAATTTTTTAAGGTTATTTTTCGGATCTTTTTGTTCGTTCTCGTCCAAATCCTGTCCTCCTGAAGCAAAAATGCCGTAGCGGCATTCTGCTTGAAAAATACATTAGGTTATGGCACCTTTTTAAATGAAATCTTTAAAATAGATGTCGTCTTTGCAGTTATGCGAAAATCATCGCTGATCTGCATACCGGGTATCCAGATAATTCTGTTGTCTTTTGCTGCAATGACCGTTGCTGAATTCCGCATGGCTGTATCCAGTTTCCTGTTTTTCAGATATTTTACAGCATGCATGGAACAGTGATACCCGAGGGGCCGGAAAATATCATCTTTTTCAAGCGTTCTATATTCTACAATTTCCGGCACCAGGTGAGCATCTAAAAAAACAGTAAAATTATCACTCTTCGTATACGCTGCATTTGTGCCGGCATCCAGTATTTTGGCTGCAAGGTTCACGCCCCTGTCTTCGAAAACAAACGATCCCGGAAAAGAAAGAGTATAGCAGAAATGCCTCTGAATTTGTTCTGGAAGAGGTCCTTTTGAGAAAATTATATGTTCTTTTTCTGGAAAATAATGCCATTTACCGGGCAGGAGCCATGTTCCTGATATTTTCGTGCTGTTGCGGGTGATTCCGGCTATATGCCGTCTTGCTAAAGAAATGCTTTTTCGCCTGAACAATTCCGCCAGCGATTCCTGTGCACAATAAGTATCTGAAAAACCTTGTTTTTTGACAGTAAAAGTATTGGTTTCGTATTCTACTACGTTTTTGATAATCCAGTTATTTATTCTTTCCGAGATCACGGCCCAGGTGCTGTGTGCCTGTGCGGCAATCTGGGCGATATGATCGATTGCAACGGGATTATTGCGGCTGAGTGCCGGAAGCACGGTGTGCCTGATCATGTTGCGCCTGAAACGGGTATCATCATTGGAGCGATCGATATGGAATTGATGCCCCTGTTCTGCAAGCCATTTTTCGATACGCTGTCTGCTGATTGCGAGCATGGGCCTGACAATATTGTCCTCACGAACCGGTAGAATGCCGCGGAGGCCTTTGATGCCTGTTCCGCGCGCAAGCCGCATGAGGACCGTTTCCGCCTGATCATCGGCGGTATGCGCAGTTGCGCAGTAATCATAGCCTTTTTCTTTCATGGTTTTGCGGAAAAAGGAGTATCGTTCTTTCCGTGCCCATTCTTCAAGAGCGGGATCATCCATGTGTTTGCCGCAAAGGTGTTTACAATGAAAAGGAACCGCGGCATTTTCGGCCAGGGATGAGACAAAGTGCTCTTCAGCGTTGGATTCTTGACTGCGGAGGCCATGGTTGACATGCGCGATCCCGAGCCGGGAAAAAGCGAGTTCTTGTTTGAGCCCGAGCAGGAGATGAAACATCGCTACCGAATCTGCACCACCGCTGATTGCAAGCAGGACCGATGAACCGGGAGCAATGGTCTGGCGGCAGGAATCGGAGATATCCCGGCATAATGGATCGGAGTGCATAAAAGGAAGGACAACCCTGGATGGAAAAAATAGCAGCGCAGGGATTCGAACCCCGGACACTCGGATTATGATTCCGATGCTCTAACCAACTGAGCTACGCTGCCGGATGTTTTCTGCAGGTTTAAAATAGCATGTGGTTTCTGCAATATCAAGGAATAGTCGGGAAGAACCGGGGATATAGTATTCCTGTTTTTGCCAGGCGGAATGCAACAGCGGTTATCAGGCAGCCGATTCCGTATTTCACCGACCGTCTAAGATTTATTGATGATGCATCTTTGAAATACTTTGTCGGACAGCTTACTTCGGCAATCGTATAGCCAAGCCAGAGTATTTGTGCAAGCACCTGGTTATCAAAAACAAAATCATCCGAGTTCCGGTCAAATGGTATTTTTTCCAGAAGCTCCCTTGAGTATGCCCGGTAGCCGGTATGATACTCGGATAATTTGGCATGCATGAGCATGTTCTCGAACAAAGTCAGGGCCCGGTTGGCATAATATTTCCAGTGGGGCATACCGCCTTTTAAGGCATAACCGCCGAGAATACGAGAGCCTAATACGCAATGATACACCCCGTTTCCGATCATCGACGCCATGGCCGGAATCAACTGAGGAGTATACTGGTAGTCGGGATGGACCATGATAATAATATCGGCCCCTTCATCGAGTGCCAGCCGGTAACAGGTTTTCTGGTTGGCCCCGTATCCTCTGTTGATTTTGTGCCTGACAACCCGCGTTTTCGGCAGCGATTCGGCAATATGGGCAGTACTGTCTCCACTGTGATCGTCAACCACGATCACCCGGTCGACCACCGCCTGGTCCAGAACCTCCCGGTGGGTCTGCACAATAGTATGTGCCGCATTGTACGCGGGCATGACAACAGTTACTTTTTTTTGACGGTACATTATGGTATACTGAATTGATTGATGGCTCAAAAGAAAATCGTTTTATAAAAATAATACCGCGTTGATTCAATGCGGAAAAGAAAAAAAGAAAATGAACCATGATAAAAATAATGTGCATTATCATTCTTCATGAAAATCCTGATGATAAATTATGAGTTTCCTCCGGTTGGTGGCGGGGCCGGAAGGGCAACGCAGCATCTTTGTGAAACGATTGCCGCCCGGGGAGTTGCTGTTGATGTTGTAACGTCACGGGGAGCTGCACAGGAACAGTTTTTCTGTGGAAAGGCCCGTGTTTTTTCTCTCCCGGTCCATCGGAAATCAATTCACCAGACCGGATTGCTGGCAATGATAGAGTTCATCTGGCATGCTTGCCGGTGCATAAAAAAACTCATGAAAACCGAATCGTATTCGCTGGTTCACTATTTTTTCAGCGTGCCGACAGGAATAATTTCCCTGGTAATAAACAAATCGATTCCTTATATCGTATCGGTGCGGGGTGGAGATGTTCCCGGTTATAATTCCGGCGAATTTCAGTTGTTGCATGTGTTACTCAAACCGGTGAATGTAGGCATATGGAAGCGCGCTGCACGGGTTGTCGCCCTGAGTGAACATCTGGGAAACGCTGCACAGAAATCATGGAATCGATTGCATTTTTCCACGATTCCAAACGGGGTTGATACCCGCCTGTTTCATCCTGAAAGAAAAAACCGTGGTTCTGAGAAATGCTTGAATCTTCTTTGTGTTGCCCGGCTGGTTCCCTGGAAAGGAATTGATTACCTTCTTGAAGCCGTCGCTTTAATTGATGAATTTGAGTGGAAATTAACCATAATTGGAACCGGCCAATGTAAAAATCAGTTGCTGAAAAAGGCAGCACAACAAGGTGTGAATAAAAAGACTCGGTTCATTGATCCTCAGCCGCACAATGAATTGCCGCAGTGGTATTCAAATGCCGATATTTTTGTTCTTCCTTCTTCAGGAGACAGCTTCGGACAGGTGTTTCTGGAGGCCATGGCCTGCGGTTTAGCTGTTATCGCAGCACAATCAGGAGGAATCAAGGATATTCTGTGCCATGAGAAAGGCGGACTGCTGGTTAAGCCGCATGATAGTGTATCTCTAAAAAAAGCAATTCTTTCCCTTGGAAAAAATCCTGATTTGCGGGAAAAAATGGGAAGTTTTAATAGAGAAATGGTTGTGGAAAAATATAGCTGGGATGCTGCTGCAGCCGGCTATCTCCATGAGTATAAACGGATTACTTCGGCGAGCTAAGCAAGTATGTGTGGAATTTGCGGTATCTGTTCACCGGGAAAAATATCAGAAACCGATATTCACTGTATGCACCGCATGTGTTCTCTCCTGCAGCACAGGGGGCCGGATGATGAAGGTCATTATCATGATGACTATGCTGCGCTGGGAATGCGCCGATTGAGCATCATTGATATTAAAGGTGGACATCAACCCCTTTCCAACGAAGATAAGACACTGTGGATTGTATTCAATGGTGAAATTTATAATTTTCAGGAGCTTCGTAAAACATTACAGAATAAGGGACATACATTTTCATCAAAGTCGGACACCGAGACAATTATTCACGCGTATGAGGAATATGGAGATGCCTGTGTTAATCATTTTGCTGGGATGTTTGCGTTTGCACTCTGGGATTCAAGAAATCAACGGTTATTCGCAGCGCGTGATCGTCTGGGACAAAAACCGTTGTATTATGCAGAAAGCAAGGGAAAAGTTATCTTCGGATCTGAATTGAAAGCGATTCTCTGTCAAAGCAAGCAATCCTGGCCACTCGACGAGATTGCGATTTATCATTATTTGTCGCTTCAATATATTCCCGATCCCTTAACTGCTTACAAAGGCATTCACAAGCTTCCCGCAGCCCATGTTCTTACGTATGACAGCAATGGCATTACCCTCAAGAGATACTGGGACCTGAGCTACGAACCGAAATTGAAGATATCTGAACAGGAGGCCGGACAGGAGCTTCGCCGGCTGATGAATAATGCGGTACATCGACGCATGATCAGTGATGTTCCTCTGGGGGCGTTTCTGAGCGGGGGGATAGATTCATCGATTATTGTCGGCTTAATGGCGCAGCAGACAGCAAAAAAAGTCAGGACATTTTCAATAGGTTTTTCGACAGATTCCTTTAATGAGCTTCCATATGCACAATCGGTGGCCAATAAATGGAAAACAGACCACCATGAATTTGTCGTATCCCCCGACCGCTTATCGGATATACTCCCGAAAATTGTTGGCGCTTTTGATGAGCCCTTTGCCGATTCCTGTGCAATACAGACCTATTATCTTTCCCAAATGACAAAAGAACATGTGACGGTGGCACTTAACGGAGATGCCGGTGATGAAGTATTTGCAGGATATCCCCGGTACTGGCTTGACACCTGGGTTGCGCCCTACACCCTGCTGCCTCCGTTCATAACACAAAAGCTTGTACCAATGCTCCTTTCACCACTCAGAGAACCGGATTCGGTTCCTATCGAAGCGAACTGGATAATGGGCTTGAAAAGGCTTTCACAAGTAACCAGAGTGCCAAAGGAAGCAAGTATTATTCGATGGGGATCATTTTTTGACGAGCGATTCAAGCAGGTTGTTTACAAAGACGAGAGGTATCAGAAGCTTAAGCACTCGCCCACATCAGAGCTTCTAAAAGAGTTTTTTTCAAATGCTGCAGCGCTGTCGTTTGTCGATAAGACACTCGCTGTTGATACCCGGTTTTATCTTGCCGGGAACGGTTTAACAAAAACAGATCGCATGACAATGACCCATTCGCTTGAGGGACGGTCGCCTTTTTGTGATCACGAGCTTTTTGAGTTTTGCGCTCGATTACCGGTCGAATTCAAGCTTAAGCATAGGAACACAAAATTTCTATTGAAAAAAACATTCTCTGATATGCTGGGGCATAAGCTTGCGAAAAGACCAAAACGCGGCTTTGCCGCGCCGATCGAGATGTGGCTCAAAGACCAGCTCAAAGAGCAGGTTCGGGAATCACTTCTTTGTTCATCCGCAAGTGTTCATGAATTTTTTAATGTTTCGAGCCTGAAAAGTCTTATCGATGAGCATGAAAGGGGCAGGGCAAATCATGGAAGGCGTATCTGGGCGCTTGTTGTCCTTGAGGAGTGGATGAGGCAGAGAAAAACGGTAAAAACGCAATGATTCAGAAAGACCAGTTTGTCGATTTTATCTATATTGGGGCCCCGCGGGCCGGCTCGACCTGGCTGGCTGCGGCACTCTCGGAACACCCGCAAATATGGATCCCCCATAATAAAGAAATCCATTTTTTCAACAAACGCTCGCTGTATTCATCCTGCTATACGTATCCCCGGGGAATATCCTTTTATCGTGAGTATTTTAAAGGCGCTCCACCGGACACACTTCTTGGGGATATATCCCCGCTTTACTATTTTGATCCGGACACAGCCCCTCGAATTGCGGCCGCATTTCCTCATGTAAAAATTCTTGCAATTCTCAGAAACCCGGTTAATGTGGTGTTTTCCGAGTATCTTAAAAGAAAAACACTGGAATTGCGAGAGCCGACATTCGAGCAGGAAATAAAAAAGAACCCGCACATTCTGGATCTGGGATATTATTTCCGGCTGCTTAAACCGTATTTCGAGAATTTTCCAGGAGATAATATATGCATTAAAGTATATGAATCTTTTTTTGAAAATCAGGAAAAAAGCATACAAAGCATATACGGATTTTTGGGCGTTGATGACAATTTCATGCCGGCTATTGTTGGAAAAAGAATAAATGCAGCAAAAAATCCGGGCCCACCGGTAAAAACAGCGCTAAACGGATTAGCACTTTCGTTGCTGAATACGCCGGCACTTTTTCCAATAAAACATATTCTGCATAAACTGAAGATAAATAGAATCAACTATTCGGCGTATGATAACCAGCAAAAACCGGTTTTGGAAAAACTGTCTTGTGAAACAAGAAAAAATCTTATGGAAAAATATGAACCGGAAATTTCACAATTAGAAAATTTTCTGAATGTTGACTTGAAAATATGGCGAGAAAAGCAGTAAGTTTATTATAATTTCAGCAAGGTACTATATGGCAATATCTATAGTGATACCTCTTTACAATGAAGCAAATACTATTCCTGAGCTGATAAACGGGATAGCAAATACTCTTGGTGAGATGAATGTTGGTGATTTTCACGAGATTATTCTTGTTAATGATGGTTCCAGTGATACGACAAAGGATGTCCTTGATGAGGTGGCTCGAAAAAGGCGAGAGTGCAAGGTCATTCATCTCAAGCGGAATTTCGGTCAAACTGCAGCTATCATGGCCGGGATCAATCATGCGCGCGGTGATATTATTGTGACAATGGACGGTGATTTGCAGAATGATCCTCAAGACCTTCCCCGGCTACTTGACAAACTGAACGAGGGGTATGATGTTTGTTCGGGGTGGAGAAAATATCGAAAGGACAATTTTTTATTCAGAGTCCTTCCCAGTAAAATCGCCAATGCATTAATTTCCGCAATATCAGGCGTCCGTCTGAAAGACTACGGCTGTACATTAAAAGCATACAAAAAAAGCGTAATACAAGGAATAAAGCTTTATGGTGAAATGCACAGGTTCTTTCCCATTTATGCAACCTGGCAGGGGGCAACAGTGGCGGAAATCCCTGTAACACATCATGCTCGAACACACGGCTTTTCAAAATATGGTATTGAAAGAACCTTCAAAGTCATTTTAGACCTTATTGTGGTTAAATTTCTTTCGAGCTATTCACAAAAACCGATTTATGTTTTTGGGGGATTCGGGCTTTTCAATATTTTCCTCTCGTTTGTCTGTTTTGGATTAATGATATACTACAAATTCTGGGGAGGAAAAACATTTGTAGAAACCCCGCTTCCGAATCTGGTCGTGCTCTTTTTCATTATGGGATTTCTTTCCATACTTATGGGCTTGATAGCAGAGCTTGTGATGAGGACATATTACGAATCACAGAACAAGCCGGTATATCTGATCGGAAAAACCTGCAATCTTGAGTTTACCGGTGAAGGACAAGCTCAGACCTGTGACAAATAATTTTTTTTCCACATTTCAAACATCAGGAGGGTCCAGATCTGTTTCCGATTGTCCTGTTTTTCATCAAAATGATTTTTTAAAAGCGTCTGGATCATC
>WJKA01000114.1 GCA_014729375.1 Chitinivibrionales bacterium | reverse complement strand
TCTCATACGTGGGGCATTTGCCGCGGCAGCTGGTTTTTTTGATGGCAAATTGAATTGTGCTTGTATCGCAGGTTGCGTCTGGTTTCCGGCTGCCTTTTTTAGCGCATGTTGTTACTGCCGCGGCAATCACCAGGGCGCATATTGTCAGAGTAGATTTGATATTCATACTTTTAACTGCGATTGGGCTTGCCGTGCCTGTCGCGCCGGCGCGGGAATGGCGGAGCGGCAATGTGCGGCAACTACTTCATTATTACCGTTTTCTTTTGTGCAAATTGTTGCTCGTGCAGGCAGCGGTATATCAGTGCCCCTGCCGGTATATTTCTGATTATAGTGCTTTGCGGGCCGGCTGTCAAAGATACCACCTGACGCCCGTTTACGCTGTATGCCGCAAGCGTAGCCGCGGGCGGCAGATTAACACGCAATCCCTGCGAAGCATGCATGCTTTGTATGCTGAACATATTGCGCATGTCTGCTTTGCCAATACCGGCGATTGCCGCGGTTGTATTGGCCTGGTCGACCGCAATACTATACTGCACAGACGCAAAATTTCTGACAGTGTCCTCATTGGCAACAACAAGGAAATAGTAATCGTAGGTTGCAGCATCGCTTACGGTGATTAAAAAGATACCGTTATTGCCGGTTGCCCGCTGGCTGTCAAAGGCAACAATATCGTCATTGGCATCGACAGCAATTTTCAGCAGTGTTACCGAGAAGGTGTTGTTACACTGTGCATCGACAGTAGTTTTCACCTCAAAGTTTTCAGATGCTTCAACATAGATATAATCCGCAGACAAGCGCATGAGTACGCCATTGCCGTCGGATTCACTGTCGTATGTCACCTGCGATCCGGAATAATCAATGGCGCCTTCGAAGTAGGGCTCTGTTATTCCATCGGTATTGACCAGATAATCATAATATGCATCGCCCCGCGAAAACGTGAGCGGATTGCACAGTGAATTTGATGTCATTAATGCTATTGCACAGTGAAAGTTGCGTACCATCGAAAGCAGGCTGTCGCTCTGACTGCCGGCTTCTCTGATTGCGGCATCCATGGCCGCAAGCTCCGGGGAAGTCAGCGCATTGTCGTACATCGTGCGAACGATACTGTCGCCGAAGGCTTCGGTGATATACTGCAGGAAAAGCCACCCGCCATACCAGGCATCATAAGCATAATCATACAAATCCGTCGCAATGCTGTCTGTCTCTTCGTTGAGAATGTTCAGTGGAATATCGGTGTTCTGGTAGCGGTTGGAGATATACTGAAAATTATTGTCTGCGCCGGGGAAGACAAACTCCTCGCCCCAGACCGCGGCGATTTCCGAGAAAAAGCCGTTCCACTCCGAATGGTAGCCATACTGTATCGCATGAAAAAACTCATGCGCGCAGGTGGTGCGGATTGCGTTCCTGATCTCATCCGGTGTGTCACCCATGGTGCTGTATTCGCTGCGCAGGACCATGAAGCTGGTGCCGGCCATCGTTTCTGTGACGCCGGATGATTTCGGATTGTCTCCAATCTCGGTTTCGAAAGCAACAAATCCGTATACGCCGTCTCCGGCATCGCTTGTGCTGAAATAGATGTCATACTTTTCATCGCCACCTTCTGTGCCGTCGGAAGGCGGCATAATGTATCCTGCATCTACATATTTCTGATACACAGTATCCATATATGCGATGATGCTGTCGATAAAATCCGGTATTGTGTTATTGTCGTTATCTGTCGGATCCACGGCATCGGCTCCGCTCTCTGCCCACTGATAACGGAACATGCTGCTGTCCAGCGTATATTCGGCATTGGTCGGCCGGTCGGAAGCCTGCTCCAGGGCATCGATTGCCTCGGAGGTCAGCAATGCCTTATTGCGCCGTCCTTCCGCAAGCAGTCTGGTAAGGTCGATTCTGCCGGCGGGCTCCTGCGTTTTAGTCAGACCGGAGTTTTTGCCAAAGACCTGATTGAGCCGGGCCATGAATTTCTCTGAATAGGCATTGTCCGGGGCTGCAAATACGGTCGAGCCGGCCAATAGCAGTGCTGCAATTGCAGTGAAAGCGGATTTCATCGAAACCTCCAATGGTGCGTATATAAATGAACAAATTATTCATCAGATAGAACGCGGATCTTGCGCTTTTGCATGAACACATTATACGCCCAAACTGGCAGTTTTTCAAGCAATATTTGCCCGCCAATGTTGACTAAAAGGGTGAACAAGTGCGTAGGTCGCTTTCTTGATTTATCGGCATTTTAGTGGTACAATCTTGAATATCTTTGACCAATCTGCGAGGAAATCTGCATGGCTAAATCTGCTGCAAAAAAAATTCTGTCCTTTGTTTTCCCGGTAATTATCGGAATAATCAGCTCTTTTATAATGGGCGCGCTGGCTTCAGATGAGCCCAATCTGAATCCGTTGGTGGGGACAGCGTTCTTAATGCCTATTGCATTGCGGATATTCCGCATGCCGCTTGATTTTCTGGTTCGGTTGATGGGCTCAAAGCTGCAGAAAATGCCGAAAATTGCGCGGATTGGATTAGGTGCCATAATCCCGCTTGGATTGTCGCTGCAGCAGTTTGTGTCCGGACAGCCGAGAGGTGATGCGATGATGACATCGCTGATTCTGGGGCCGCTGTTTGCCTATCTTGTTTTGAGAATACCGGCAATGAGAAAAGACAATGGCAAAAACAGAAATTCTTTAAAAGCTTCAGCAGCCGCGATGCTGATAGCATTATTATTCCAGACAAGTGGTTGGGCAACGCAGGCTTCTCTAGTTGACAAAGGTGAAGAAACGATTGACTGCTCCGGGGAAACTGATGGATGGAGGGAAGGTGAATACTGTTTTGAAAAGCCGGTAGCTGATCGACTGATATTCAATATTCAATCATCCTATATGAACACTAAGCAACTGGTAGTTGAAGGCAAGCTGCAATTTACAGGCAAATTATCTGCGACTGATGGATCTGAAAGCCAGTCGATAGACTTGACTAATTCTGCTATGCTTATAGTGTACCATGAAGATCCCGAATATAAAAGCGGCGATAGATTAGGTTTTTTCGGCTGCGATGAAGGCAAAGCAAAATGCCAGATTGATGATCCAAGAGGTAATGTTAAAGAGTGGCTGGGGTGCTATATAAACAGAGAAACCAGCGGCCTGTACCTTTCAAATGGGCGAGCAATTCATAGCGGAAAATTGCGGCGTGTAATCGATGATGATATGTTTTCCGGTTCATTTACAATAATTGAATATTCCTGCAAATTTGTAATCAATTTTATTGATGCAAAGGCAAGCAAACTCAGGAAAAATATCAGGCTTGCTTTCATGCCCTACCATGATGGGCTAGCCGGCCCTATTTATGGGCAATAC
>WJKA01000113.1 GCA_014729375.1 Chitinivibrionales bacterium | reverse complement strand
CGGAACGATTACGGTTGGATGTCCGACAGTTCTGATCCGCAACATGCCGGCAGCGCGCATGGGCGATATGCATGTTTGTCCCATGGTAACGCCGGGGACTCCGCCGATTCCGCATGTGGGCGGGCCGATTCTCAAAGGGAGTACGGGAGTATTGATCGGCGGCATGCCTGCTGCCCGGATGGGTGACATGGCGATATGCACGGGGCCGCCGGATTCGATAATCATGGGGTGCATGACAGTCCTGATCGGCGAAACCATGGCCGGCGGCGGCGGGGGGGGTGGAGCAGGCGCTGGTTCAGGCATGGGAAATGCGGCCAAAGGCGCGCTCATGTCAGCGTCTATAGCCGGCAACACCCAGGCGGCGCAGCCGGAAAACCATACGCTCGATGTCACGTTTGTTGATAAAGCAGGGCTCCCGGTCGGCGGCGTGGCGTACAAAATGAAATGGCCCGACGGGAAAACCACGGGTGGCGTGCTGGGTGGAAAAATCAAGCGTACCGGTGTGCCTGACGGAGATTATGATATCACCTTGCGCGCAATCACCGGTGCAACATGGGACAAGCAGGAAGCCGAAGTCGGGCAAAGTGTCAAAATGCAGGTCGAAACAGTCGGTTTTGACAACGGCGAAAAAGCGGAAATTCAGATTTTTGTAAACAATGCCAGCCTTGGAGACCACCTTCTCGATACAATTACCACAGAAATAAAGGGAAATAAAATCGAGAAACAGTGGAAGCTTGAAATCAATGATAAATATCTCGAACTGTGCAGCGAAAAGGCCGGTTCGGGACGCTATTCTCAGCCGTGTTTCTACTATGAAATCACTAGTGGCGAACTTTCGGTGAAGTCATCCTTTCTGTATTATAAAGATTACATCGAAATTGAGCTCAAAGACCATAATAACGATCCTGTTGCCAATGAAGAATACGAACTTCACCTTCCCACAGGAGAAATCAGAAAAGGAACCCTTGACGGCAACGGATATAAAAAAGAGGAAAATGTCCCGCCGGGAAACTGCCGGGTGGTTTTCCCCGGTATCGAACAGCATTTTGATGAGGAGTGATGGATGCAGCAGAGCAGTCAGGGAAGCATTCGCGGTACGCCGGAGACATTCTCAGATTCAACACGGATATCCACGAACAGGAAGACGGTTATTCAGGTCAGCAACCTCGGCTTTTTGTCGGTGGTGCTGTATGATGACACCGGTTCCACACCGCTGGCCAATACCGATTATTCTATTGAGGGTCCTGACGGGGAGCGGTTTTCCGGCACTACCGACGATGAAGGCTATCTGTTTCATCCCGACGTTCCCCTTGATGATTACGATTTATCAATAGATTCAATCACCGTAAAAATACCGGCCGTGCTGGAAAGTGACGAGCGGCATTTGCAGCGTGTAATCGGCTATACGCTGCCGTAAAAACAGGTAAACGGAATTATGGCGATACGATTCAGGGGCTATGTCAGGCCAAACGTGCAAACCGATCCGCAGGGCGTTCTCGAGATACGGTTTACCCGTCCGCGTACTGCCCGGGATGTAACCGTACAGGTCAAGGAGCTGGACACCTTTATCGAGCGCCGGGGACGTCGCCGGCGGCAGATCAGTGAGGGCTCTGATGACGATCTTTTGGCAACATTCACCGGAAATATCCGCCGACGGAAATTTTCTGTTCAACGACACACCAATGCAAGCAGCGATGCATCACTGCCGACTATCCGCGTGAAATTCCAGGGGGCCGCACAGGTCTATGAAATTCCGGTGGTTGCCCAGGCTGGTGAATCGGAAGGATTGAACTGGGAAATCGCGTTCACGGTCCAGTATCCCGACCAGGATGATTACACCTCACCGGTGGCCTTTATCCGCCGCGCCAATTTGCGCGTGCTTATGCCGACCAATACCATGAGCGACCTGAACCGGACCAGCAACGGATGGGAGACCTATGTCAACAATCTTTACCATCAGTTTAAAAGCGCCCACCTCGGGGTCCGGGTGATGCGCGGGGCGAAATCGGATACCAGTATAGCCCACCACAACGCATCCGACATGAACGACCATGCAGGCGGCATGGATTATCACCAGATACTGAATATTCTCGGTGATTACGATTTAGTACATTTTCTCTGTCACGGAAACATCCGTCTTGACGGCCCGCTATATGGTCAGCAGGTGAATCCGTGCATGATCTGTGAAAACAGGTTTTCCCATAATGCTTTTTCCATGTGCCGGTACAGGGCAAGCGGCGCGCCGCATAACAATTCATGCATGAGAACACACAGAGGATTTTACAATTACAGGCTACGGACAAATAATAACGCATCGATCTCTATCGCGGGAACAACCAGGGAACGGCTGAACGCGGTTGTTTCCACGGAAGACCTTAAGGAAATAGTCGGCAATTTCGTTGACTGGCATGAATACGAAGATGTTTTTGGTACTGCCAATGCCGCTGATCCGAATGTTACATCGACCAATGTTCCGGCGTCAACATCGGGGGGCACCTATACACCCGCGCATGTGGAAAACCAGGTGCAGCTTCCCAACTCGTTCCGGTTTCCTTCACTGATCGCGTTCCCGACCGGCCCGATGCGCCCGGATTTCCGTCAGAACAACCTTCCCCAGCAGCCGGCATCCGCGTACCTGCATCATCGCTCTGCCGAGGATGTTGCCGGGGTGCCGGTTATCTGCTTTCCGGGCAGGGGCGGGCCGCTTTCCGCAGAGGTGAACACAACACCCGCTGCATCATCAGGGACCGTCTTTCCGGCCATAATCATAGGAAATGACACAGAATTTACATCCGCGCCAACCGGGCTCCAGGCAACGCCTGGTAACGGGCATATCGCGCTGTCGTGGAACCCGGTCCGGGGAGCAGACACCTATACGCTCTACTGGTCGACCTCGGCAAATGTGCAGGAAAGCACAGCAAATGCAATCATCGGTATTCCGGAGAATTCATATACGCATTCCGATACGCGTGTCTGGAAAAACGACACAGTGCCTTCAGGAGCGGCAAGCCCGCTGTCCAACGGCACGACATATTATTACAAAGTGCGCGCCCGTCGGCACCGGGGAGACATGACGCCGTCAGCCTGGGGCGGCGCAGGCGGTCTCAACCGCCTCAACCGGGTCAAGGTAGTCTATGCAATGTGCTGCCTTGCCGGACGCAAACAGGTCATGGCGGATGCTGTTCTTGATGCCGGCGCTAAAATGTTTATCGGCCATCAGGTGATAATCGCGAATGTTGCGTCACGCCTGGTAAGGCAGTTTTATACGCAA
Source organism: Chitinivibrionales bacterium (assembly GCA_014729375.1). Classification (GTDB taxonomy): domain Bacteria; phylum Fibrobacterota; class Chitinivibrionia; order Chitinivibrionales; family WJKA01; genus WJKA01. The sequence goes on along the minus strand of WJKA01000113.1, from coordinate 2,766 downwards.
TGGCTCAGAAGAGGCGCGCGGTTGACAAACCTTATCGACGTCTACCGCAGGGTGGTACGGTCGAGCGCGAGTTTCACGCAGACACGGCCGGTAATATATTATAGAGACCGGAGCAACCAGACCCGGTTCTGGAGGCCGTCAATGCCCGCGCCGTCAGCAGCGGACATAAAAATCAACTAGCAGGAAACCGGTGGATACGACTTATGAATAATAACAGTTTACGGGAGCATGCCGAAGACCTGGTGTTTGAACAGGAAAAGATCGGTCCTGATTCAGAAGCCGTGTCTGTTGTTTGTGAAGCTGATGAGATTTCTGTTGACGTGTCGACCGGTCGCGATGTTTTCTGCGGGCAGGTGGCCGTGCTCGAGCAGTATACCGACATGAATGTCCGGCTTGACTCAACTACCGGCGAGCTTGTCGGATGGGACATCCCCGCCCATGAGCAGGGGGCCGACTCGACCCTTGTTGACGAAACGCAGGTGCGCGAACTGGCGGGCGGCGCGGTCGAAATCCCGCGGGATGCACAGTTGCTGGAGGTTACGTTCGAGCAGGAGCACGCCGCGCATATCGCCACGGCACTGTGGCGGCACCTGGTCAATGGGGTTGAAGTCGAAGACGATTGCATTGTTGTTCTTGTAAATTCGACAACGCGAAACGTGGTCTCGGTGTCCAGGATCTGGAACGATATTGCCGATCATGAAGATACTGTTTCAGAGGAGCAGGCTGTTGCAATCGCACGGGAAAAGCTCCCGGAATACGCAACGGGCAGGGACGCGCAGGTCATCCCCGACGGGCGGAAATTCATACCGGTCGTTACCGCGCCGGAATCCGGCAAACCGGTGTGCCGGTATGTAAAAACATGGACTGTTATTATCGATGAATCCGACAGGGAATTTACCCGGACAGTAACCCTGAGTATTGATACGCGCAGCGGCGAAATCGTGCGCGTGCAAAACTCATTGTAAGCAGAAAATCGTATGGAACGTACAAAACTTTTACAACGGGCCGAACAGGAGGCGGCAAACGCACTTCCTGCAGGAAAAGAGCCCGGAATTAAATTCCAGCGACGCGGAGGCTCGCGATACTGGGACGATGCCTCCTACCGTGAGATATTCGATGTCCATTTCCGGGTGTGGAAACGGTCGGCATACTATGCTGTGATACTTGATCCCGACACCGGCGCTCCCCTGGCCTGGACAAATAGCACCGCGCTGGCGGAAACAAAACCCGGCTCGATCACCGGGCAGGAAGCAATCGCGATTGCGCAGGAAGATGCGAAAAAGCATATCCCCGCCGACGCGGGTATGCCCTGCGTGAGCGATATCACCGAGCAGGGCAACGCACTGATCCTCGTGGCATGGAAATCTGCATCAACAGGCGAAACAATCGAAGTCACCGTACACCCCGGCCTGAAAAAGGTATGCCGCATGCAGCGGAAAACATATCCACCGGCAATTAAATAAGGACAGGCACCCATGGAAAAAACAAACAACCAGTTCACCCTCTCCCTCCCCCTGGGATGGAAAGAGACGACGGTGTACACATTCGAAGGCCCGCATGACAGCGGCGTGCAGCATAATATCATTATCACGATCGACAACGAGCCGTCAAAGAAAATCGGGCTCAAAGACTACGCGCACCAGCAGATCGGCAATTCCAAACAGTATCTTCCCGGATTCGAAATGGTCCAGGAGCGGGAAATCCGCCTGCCATCAGGCCTTGACGGCTACGAGCTGGTCTACAAATACGCGCCGTCGGATGAACTGGTACTGTATCAGAAACAGGTGTTTGTGATCATGGAAAGCAAAGGCTATTGCTTTACCGCTACATTCTCCAAAAAGACCATGAAAACGATTGTGCATGAAGTGGATGAAATTATAAGCAGTTTTCGTCCGGGGTTGCAAGAAGAATAGAACACGGATGACACGGATGAGACGGATTTTCACGGATCTGAAATATTATGTTGATTAAGAATATGAGCAGGATATTATTAAGCAAAATCAGGCAAGGTGTATTTGACAAAGAGGGATAGGTGTTATGCTGCATGAGGGAGTTACTACGAAAATCATTAAAGCCTTTTATGCGGTTTACAATACGCTTGGCTATGGATTTTTAGAGAAGGTATATGAAAATGCATTGGCGATCGAATTAAAAAAATCAGGATTCAAGGTCGAGCAGCAGAAAAATATCAAAGTTTATTACGATACAGAAGAAGTTGGAAATTATTTTGCAGATTTGTTTGTAAATGATTTAATAATCATCGAGCTTAAGGCATCTGAAAATATTTGCGAAGAACACAAGATTCAGCTCATTAACTATCTTAAATCAACTAAAACTGAAGTAGGGCTCCTTTTCAACTTTGGTGTTAAGCCTGAAATTAAAAGAACGATTTTCACCAACGATAAGAAAAAATCTTCAAAACCTATAACACAAAAAATCCGTGAAAATCAGTCTCATCCGTGTCATCCGTGTTCCATCAACTAAAACTATAAGAAAATGAACAAAGCACACACAGTATCAACAGATTCTCCCGAGAAGATCAAGCTCGAGTCGTCAATAATCTATGCCCGCTGGCTGTCGAAGCTTGCGGTTGGGGGGAGTACCGCGATGGTCGAAGTGCGCACTTCGTTTGTGGGTGAAGGCGCGACGATCGAGATTAAGGGGAATACCGAAAACGGCAGAAAGTGCGGGAAACTGAAAGAAAAGATCTACGGCAACCGCTTTATGGGAGAGATCGAAATCTCCGAAAAAGTCGAGGAAGGCGAT